>JANONH010000084.1:0-4357 GCA_031420735.1 Methylibium sp. | reverse complement strand
CAGGCCGGCCGAGCTGGCGGCAGCCGTGCTGAAGGCGCGCGCGCGGCTGCTGCAGCGCATCGACACGCCGCTCGCCGCGCCGCCCCCGCGCTCGCTCAAGACGCGTCTGCACGGCGACTACCACCTCGCGCAGGTGCTGCTGGTGAAGAACGACTTCGTCATCATCGACTTCGAGGGCGAGCCCGGCCGCAGCTTCGCCGAGCGCCGCGCAAAGCACTCGCCGCTGCGCGACGTCGCCGGCATGCTGCGCTCCTTTGGCTACGTGCGCGCGACCGCCCTCAAGAACGTGTCGGACACCGCCGAAGAAGAATCCGCGCTCGCCGCCGCGGCGCTTGCCTGGGAGCGCGAGGCGCGCGCGGCCTTCGTTGCCGGCTACGACTCGGCCTCGCGCGGCAAGAACCACGAAGGCGCAGCCGATGGCAACGCCGCGCTGCTGTCGCTGTTCGAGTTGGAAAAGGCCTTCTACGAGCTGCGCTACGAACTGCGCTCACGCCCCGACTGGGCCCCGATCGCGCTGCAGGGCCTGCTGCAGTGGGCGCTGCCCGCCTGAGCGGCATGTAGAGACGACCCGACCCGAACGAGACGAGAGGAGCGACCATGGAACGCGTCGATATGTTCTTCGAGCCGGCCAGAGCCTTCTTGTTGCAGGTGGGCGCCTTTTTGCCGCGCATCGGCATCGCGCTGCTGGTGGTGCTGGGCGGCTACCTGCTCGCCAAGGCGGCGCGCTTCGCCTTTGAGAAGGGACTGCGCGCGATCAATTTCCACATCGTCACCCAGCGCTCCGGCATGGACGGCTTCTTGCAGCGCGGCGGCACCTCGATCGACACCACCGGCCTGTTCGGCCTGCTCGTCTACTGGGTGGTGCTGCTGGCGGCCCTGATCGTCGCTTTTAACGGACTCGGGCTGGTGCATGTGACCGAGTTGCTCGGCCGCGTGCTGCTGTTCGTGCCGCGCGTGGTGTTGGCGCTGCTCATCCTGGCGCTCGGCACCTATTTCGCGCGCTTCGTGGGCCAGGCCGTGCTGGCCTACTGCAAGGGCCTGCGCCTGCAAGACGGCGAGTGGCTGGCCCGGCTCGCGCGCTACGCGGTGATCGCCTTCGTGGTGATGGTCGCGCTCGATCAATTAGAGATCGGCGGCGCGCTGCTGCGCTACACCTTCCTGCTCCTGCTCGGCGGCGTGGTGCTCACCATGGCACTGGCCTTCGGCCTGGGCGGGCGCCACTGGGCCGCCGCGCGCCTCGAGCAATGGTGGCCGAGCCCCAAGCCGCGCGACGACCCGCCTTGATCGGCGCATAAGCGGCCCAGCGCAGCAGCACGGCACAGCGCTTTCAGTGATTTCCAGGCCAAGCCCAGCGTTTCATGCACCGACCCGTCCCCCTCACCGCGATCTGGCCACGCCGCCGCCCTGACGCCCACACCGCCTACGCCGCCCACGGCGCAAGCGGCGAGGTCGACTCGCTGCACCGGCGCTCGCTGGCGCGGCGCGCGCGCAAGGCGGCCAAGCCATGAGAAAGGATCGTCATGTCATGCCCTTCGGCGCGGAGTTGCTGGCCAGCGGCAGCACGCGGTTTCGCCTGTGGGCGCCCGGCGCCGCACGGCTGAGGCTGGCGCTGCAGGTGCGCGGCGGCCAAGCGCCGGTGCACCACGACATGCACGCGCTCGAGGGCGGCTGGCACGAACTTACATTGAGCCAGGCCGGCGCCGGCAGCCGGTATCGCTTCGTCCTGGAAAGCGGCCTCGCGGTGCCCGACCCGGCCTCGCGCTTCAACCCCGAAGACGTGCAAGGCCCGAGCCAGGTCACCGACCCGCTGGCCTACGCCTGGCAAGACGCCGGCTGGGTCGGGCGAGCGTGGCACGAAGCCGTGGTCTACGAGCTGCACGTCGGCGCCTTCACGCCAGCGGGCACTTACGCGGCCGCGCAGGCCCGGCTGGCCGAGCTGGCCGAGATCGGCATCACCGCCATCGAGTTGATGCCGCTGGCCAGCTTCTCTGGCCAGCGCGGCTGGGGCTACGACGGCGTGCTGCCGTTTGCGCCCGACGCCAGCTACGGCCAGCCCGACGAGCTCAAGGCCTTGGTGGATCATGCTCACGCGCTTGGCCTGATAGTGCTGCTCGACGTCGTCTACAACCATTTCGGCCCCGAAGGCAATCACCTGCACGCCTACTGCGAGCCTTTCTTCAACCCTGCGCACCAGACGCCCTGGGGCGCGGCCATCAACTTCGACGGCGAACAGCGCGGGCCGGTGCGCAGCTTCTACGTCCACAACGCGCTCTACTGGACCGAGGAGTTCCACTTCGATGGCCTGCGCCTGGACGCCGTGCACGCCATCCGCGACGACTCGCCCGAGCACATCGTGCGCGAGATCGCCCATGCGCTGCAACGCGGCCCGGGCCTGTTGCGCCAAGTGCACCTGGTGCTGGAGAACGACGCCAACGAAGCGCATCACCTCGGGCGCGACCTCAACGGGCGCCCGGTGTGCGCCACCGCGCAATGGAACGACGACCTGCATCACGCGGCCCACGTGCTCATCGCCGACGAGGTCGACGGCTATTACGCCGACTACGCCGAGCAGCCCTTGCAGCGCCTGGCGCGCTGCTTGGCCGAGGGCTTCGCCTACCAGGGCGAGCCCTCCGCCCTGCGCGACGGCCTTGCGCGCGGCGAGCCGAGCGCTCACCTGCCGCCGCTGGCCTTCGTGTCCTTCCTGCAAAACCACGACCAGATCGGCAACCGCGCCTTTGGCGAGCGGCTCGATTCGCTTGCCACGACCGCGCAGGCTGTGCAGAGGCTCGAGACGGCGCTGGCCTGTCTGCTGCTCTCGCCGCACGTGCCGATGCTCTTCATGGGCGAGGAGTTCGCCGCGACCAGCCCTTTTCTCTATTTCTGCGACTTCCACGCCGAGTTGGCCGAGGCGGTTGCGAGCGGGCGGCGCGCGGAGTTCAAGCGCTTTGCCGCTTTCGAGGATGCCGCGGCACGCGCGCGCATTCCCGATCCGAACGCGCTCGCCTCCTTCACCGCCTCCAAGCTGCGCTGGCACGAGCGCGAGCAGGGCCCGCACGCCGAGCGCCTGGCCTTGGTCGCGCGCTTGCTGAGCTTGCGCAAAGAGTTGCTCACGCCGCTGCTGGCGTCGGCAATGGGCGGCGGGTCGTACCGCGTCGAAGACGAGGTGATGCGCGTGCAGTGGCCGCTCGGCAAGGGCGCTCGCTGGCAGCTGGTGGCGAACTTCGGCGACAGCCCGGCGGGCGTGGCCGAGGCTGATGGCGGGACCGCCACCGGCGCGCCCTGGCTGCGCGTGCTGCCGCCCGCTGGCGACGCGCCCGCGGCCCTGCCCGCTGGTGGCGTCTGGGTGCGGCTGGAGCCCGGCAATGTCTGAGCCCGGCGCGGCCCTGTTGCGCCTGGCTGCTCGCGCCGGTATCGCCAGCGAATACCGCGACATCTGGGGCCAGCCCCACGCGGCCCAGGAGGAAGACCTCGCCGCCTTGTTGTGCGAACTCGGCATCGACGTGGCCGGCTTGGGCGGCGCCGAAGCCGCCGAGCAGGCCCTGGCCAAGCTCGCCAGTGGGCGGCGTTTGCCGCCGGTCTGCGCGCTGGTCGCGGGCAGCGGGCGCTGGCCGCTTTCGCTGCAGGTGGCGCGCGGCGCAACGCCGCTCACCTGGACCATCATGCAGGAAGACGGCCAGGTGCAGCATGGCCACTTCCAGGTCGAGCCGTCGGCGAGCACGCCCGAGGCGCCTGTGATCGCCGGGGCGGTCGAGGCCCCCGAGGCAATCGACACCGCGCTGGTGACGCTCGAGGTCGCCGCGCGCCTGGCGCCCGGTTACCACCGGCTGCGCATCGATGGCTTCGAGGGTGAAACCCTGCTCATCGCGGCGCCCGAGCGCTGCTACCGGCCGCCCTCGCTGCAAGGGCAATCGCGCACCTGGGGCCCGGCGCTGCAGTTGTATTCGCTGCGTTCCGAGCGCAACTGGGGCATCGGCGACTTCGGCGACCTCGCCGCCTTGCTCGAGCAGTGGGCCGGGCTCGGCGCGGGCATCGTCGGCCTCAATCCCTTGCACGCTTTGTTCGCGCACAACCCGGCGCACCTGAGTCCCTACAGTCCCTCGTCGCGCCTGCAGCTCAACGTGCTCTACATCGACGTCGAAGCCTGCATCGACCTGCGCGACTGCGAAGCGGCGCAGGCGCTCGTGCGCTCAGCGCAGTTCCAGCGGCGGCTTCACAGCTTGCGCGCCAGCGAGCAGGTCGACTACCTCGGTGTCGCCGCCGCAAAGTTCGAGGTGCTCGCGCTTCTGTATGCGAGCTTTCGTGCGCTTCACCTGGACAAAGACTCCGAGCGCGCGCGCGACTTCCGGGCGTTTTGCAG
>JANONH010000083.1:0-10887 GCA_031420735.1 Methylibium sp. | reverse complement strand
GCGTTGATGAAAAGAGCCAGGTGCAGGCGCTGGACCGCACGCAGCCCGGGTTGGCGATGAAGCAGGGGCGCGCCGCCACGCTGACGCACGACTACAAGCGCAACGGCACGACCGGCTGCGCCGAGGCGTGTTCACCAGCGTGGCCAAACTGGTCCGGCCATCGACGGATACATCGCTCATCACAACACCAAACCCAAGCCGTTCATCTGGACCAAGTGACTTTCTGCAGGATGTCATTCGGGCCAACAACCGCTTAAGTTCTAAACAGACTGCAACACTACACTAGTCTTACTGTGTTAATAAAATCAAGGCATTATGCGCACTTCTTCATACAAGGGGTGAGCTTTGATGAACGAACTCGAAGAGTTTGAGCGTTACATGAGGCACTTGAGCGAAGGATTGGGGCATGCTGACCGCCATGCCGGGCTGCGTGGGTACTGCACGGGGCTGATGTCGCCCTTGTCGCGCAAGAGCGTGGAGCCGATGGCAGCGCATTTGGATCCGCTCAAGGCGAGGTCGCGACACCAATCGCTGCACCATTTCGTAGCCGACGCGAATTGGTCGGACGAGCAGATGTTGCTGCGCGTATGTCAATGGATCGTGCCGCTGATGGACGTAAGCGACGGCGGTTGGTGGATCATCGACGACACGGGTTTTCCCAAGCAAGGCCGGCATTCGGTGGGCGTGGCGCGACAGTACTGCGGGATGTTGGGCAAGCAAGACAACTGCCAAGTCGCCGTGAGCGTGTCGTTGGCGTGCGAGGCGGCCAGCGTGCCGGTGGCTTGGCAGTTGTACCTGCCCAAGGATTGGGCCGAGGATTCGGCGCGACGCGACAAGGCAGGCGTGCCCGAGGCGCTGGAGTTCGCGACCAAGCCGAAGATTGCGTTGAAGCAGGTCGAGCACTTGATGAGTCAGGGCGCGCCTGGGCACTGTGTTCTGGCCGACGCCGGCTACGGCGTGGACACGGCGTTTCGTGAAGGTCTGAGCGAGTTGGGCTTGCGCTACGTGGTGGGCGTGACCGGCAGCGTCACGGTGTGGCCGCCCGGACGCGAGCCGTTGCCGGCGCCGGCCTACCGGGGTCACGGGCGCGTGGCCAAGAACCAGCGTCTGGGTGGGACTGAGTTGCCACAACACCATCCGCAATCGATCAGGGCACTCGCCTTTGAACTTGGCGCCAAGCATTGGCATACCGTGACTTGGCGCGAAGGAACGAACGCCGAGTTGCGCTCTCGCTTCGCCCGCGTTCGGGTGCGCGCAGCGCACCGAGACCACCTGCGAGAGCGGGTGCGTGAACCTGAGTGGCTGCTCATCGAGTGGCCCAAGGGTGACGCCCAGCCGCTCAAATACTGGCTGACAACGCTGTCCGAGGGCACACCGCTCAAGCGCATGGTGTATGAAGCCAAGATGCGTTGGCGCATCGAGCGCGACTACCAAGATCTCAAGCAGGACCTCGGGCTGGGTCACTACGAGGGCCGGGGGTGGCGGGGCTTTCATCATCACGCCAGCCTGAGCATCGCCTCCTACGGCTTCCTGGTCTCTCAGCGGCTGCAACACCCCGACGAAGTCGGGAGTAAAAAAAACTCCGCACATCGCCAAAAGCCTGCCCTACCCACGCATTACAAACCTCGCGGAAGCCCAGCGGGCGCAGCGCCACGTCCCATCCTCGATCACAAGCTTGCGAATGCGTATCGGCTCGCTTCTGGCGCGCGCGCTCCAACGATGCCCTTGCTGTCTCCAGCAGCAACAAGGGCGAATTATTTAACACAGTAAGACTAGAGCGTTTGCGCGCCACCCGCCGCCCGACCGCTTTTACGGTTTCGCTTTTCTTTAACCGTCGGGAAGAAACACCGGCTCAACAGGCCCGAGGGCGGTGCGGCGACCGAGCGATTTCTGGTATCCCGGCATGAGCGAGGGCGCCGCGCCGCCCTCGGGCCAAGCGCGATATCGACGCAGAAAGCGGCCCCTCGGTTTCGGCGACAAGGCGGTTCGCAAACCGCCGTTGTCAGCCGCTCGAACGCCAATCCGTCTTAATGAGCGGCGCAGCAAAGTCGGCCACGGGCATGCGGCCTCTTCTGGCCGCCGGGCCGGTTCATGCCGCTACACCACGCTCAGGCGCACCTCGATGTTGCCGCGGGTGGCGTTTGAATACGGGCACACCCCGTGCGCGGCCTCCACCAGCGCCTGTGCATCCGCATGCGCCATGCCCGGCACACTGACCTCGAGATCGACCTCGATCCCGAAACCCTGCGGGATTTGGCCGATGCCCACCTTGCCGGTAATGCGCGTTTCGGCCGGCAGCACGATCTTCTTTTGGCCGGCGACGAATTTCATGGCGCCGAGAAAGCAGGCCGAGTAGCCGGCGGCGAACAACTGCTCGGGGTTGGTGCCCACCGCGCCGTTGCCGCCGAGTTCTTTGGGGGTGGTGAGTTTCACGTCGAGCACGCCGTCGGCGGAGGCGGCCTGGCCCTCGCGCCCGCCGGTGGCGCTGGCTTGGGCGCGGTAAAGCACGTTTTCGATCTTGTTCACGGGTTTTCCTCTCAAAGAGTTTGGTTTTGGGAGCGGCCCGACGTGGCCGCAGACCGCAGTTTTACGGGCCTTCGCATGGGCTGCCAGTCGGCGCCGCGACAAGCCCATGTCCGACATTTAACACGATGCACAAGTCTATTGTATGCAAAACAATTGCCCGCGACACCGCTGCGCCCGCCCGAAGTGACGCGGCAGAGCGACAAATGTGCCGCCGCGGCCTGCAAAAGCGCGTTTTCCCCCGTTAAAGCGCTTCTCTATTCACGACCTCGGCGCTACCATTCGCGCCGCAGGGTCGACGAGGAAACGGGCGCTCATGCGGCGCTCGCCCGAGGCCCGGCACATCAACAACTCTTGATGGAGCAATCGACATGGCAACTGCGAAGAAAGCCGCCGCCAAAAAGGCGCCGGCAAAGAAGGCTGCGGTAAAGAAGGCCGTTCCGGCGGCCAAGACAGCGGCACCGGCCAAAAAGGCAGCACCGGCCAAGAAGGCGGCAGCTCCGGCGGCCAAGAAGGCGGCACCGGCCAAGAAGGCGGCAGCCCCGGCCAAGAAGCGCACGCCCAACGCGGCGTTCATGAAGGCCATGACCCCGAGTGCCGCCCTGGCGGCCATCGTCGGCGACAAGCCTCTGCCGCGCACCGACGTGACCAAGAAGGTTTGGGAATACATCAAGAAGAACAAGTTGCAAGACGCAACGCAAAAGCGCGTGATCGTCGCGGACGCCAAGCTGAGAGAAATCTTCGGCAAGGCCCGCGCCGACATGTTCGAGATGACCAAGATGATCAACAGCCACCTGCGCTGAACAGTCCTTGAAGTCGCGTACTCGCAAGCCCGGTTCGCCGGGCTTTTTCTTGGGCGCCCAGGCCTGAGACGGTGTGAATACACGCTCTGAGCGCACCAAGAAAAAAGCCCCGGCATGAATGCCGGGGCCGCAAAGCCTGTTTGCTGTCACACGCACAGGCTCCTGCTCAGGGAGGTGAAGCAGGGAATGGTGCGTCTTGCGACGTACCATCCACTTGTAATTTTAGCAGTGCGCCGCTGCTGCGGCCGCTACCGATGCGAGGGCTTTCAGGTCTTGAGCCACTACCCCCAACGATTCCCAGGCACGCGGGCGCGGCGTCTGCGCCGCGACGATTTCACCAGGGCACTGGTGCGCGAACACAGCCTCGCGGCGCACGACCTGATCTTGCCGGTGTTCGTGCTCGAGGGCGTAGGCCAAGCGCACGGCGTCGCCTCGATGCCCGGTGTGCAGCGGCTGAGCCTGGATCGCCTGCTGCCCATTGCCGAGCAGTGCGTGGCCCTGGGCATCCCGGTCATGGCCCTCTTTCCGGTGATCGACGCCGCCAAGAAAACCGAAGACGGCCGCGCGGCGCTCGACCCAGAAGGGCTGGTGCCCAGAGTCGCGCGGGAGCTCAAGCGCCGCTTTCCCGAGCTGGGCCTGCTGACCGACGTGGCGCTGGACCCCTACACCACGCACGGCCAGGACGGCCTCATCGACGCCACCGGCTACATCCGCAACGACGAGACCGTGGAGGTGCTTGTCGGGCAGGCGCTGATACAGGCCGAAGCGGGTGTGGACATCGTGGCGCCGAGCGACATGATGGACGGCCGCATCGGCGCCATTCGCGATGCGCTGGAAGCGCGGCGCCTGATTCACACGCGCATCATGGCCTACAGCGCCAAGTACGCAAGCGCCTTCTACGGCCCCTTTCGCGACGCCGTCGGCTCCGCCGCCAACCTCGGGCGCGGCAACAAGAAGGCCTACCAGATGGACCCCGGCAACAGCGACGAAGCGCTGCGCGAAGTGGCCATGGACCTTGCCGAAGGCGCCGACATGGTCATGGTTAAACCGGGCCTGCCCTATCTCGACATCGTGCGCCGCGTGAAAGACGAATTCCGCGTACCGACCTTCGCCTACCAGGTGAGCGGCGAATACGCCATGCTCAAGTCGGCCGCGGCCAACGGTTGGCTCGACGGCGAGGCCGCCATGCTCGAGACGCTGCTCGCCTTCAAGCGCGCGGGCGCCGACGGCGTGCTGAGCTACTTCGCGCTCGACGCGGCGCGCTGGCTCGCCAAAGCCCGCTGAACGGGCGATGCGGTTCTTTTAAGTCAGCGCCCCACGGTCGGGCCCGCCGGGCTCTTGCGACTCCACGGCGTCACGCCGCGCTCACTCAGGGCGCCCGCTCGGCGGCCCTTACGATCTCTCGCGCCAGGCAGAGGTCGTCCCACGCACGGGCTTTGTCCGCCGGGCTGCGCAGCAGGTAGACGGGGTGGTGGGTGACGACGGTCGGCACGCCGTGGAAGTCATGCACGCGGCCCCGCAGGCGGCCGATCGGTGCGTCGCTTGCCAGCAGCGCCGAGACCGCAAAACGCCCCATCGCCAGAATGATGCGCGGCGCAACCAAGGCCACCTGCCGACGCAGGAATGGCCGGCACTGTTCGACCTCTTCGGGCCGCGGGTTGCGGTCCTTGGGCGGGCGGCACTTGAGCGCATTGGCAATGAACACCCGCTGCTGCGGTGGGCCTTGCGTGCGCGATAAACCGACCGCCGCCAGCATGTTGTCGAGCAACTGCCCGGACTTGCCGACGAAAGGCTCGCCGCTCGCGTCTTCTTGCTCGCCCGGGGCCTCGCCCACCACCATCCAGTGCGCCTCCTCATGGCCGACGCCAAACACGGTGTTGCTGCGGCCCTCGCACAACCGGCACGCCGTGCAGTGCGCAACCTCCGAGCGCAGTTCGGGCCAGCCCATCGTCGCGATGGCGCCGGCGTCCGCCCGCTGGCGCGCCGACGCGCTCGGCGCCATGCGCACGGGCACGGGCACGGGCACCGTGTGCGCCGGCACTGCCGCTCGCGCCCGCGAGGCCGGGGGCTGAGAGACGCGCGTCGGCACGGCGGCCGCCTCGAGGCACCTCGCTTCCACGGGCGCGGGACGCACCCACGAGCGCACGCCCATCTCGGCAAGCATCGCCGCGCGCCGCTCATCCATGGCCGTGCGGCACCATTGAAAGGCTCATGACCACCGCGTCCTCGCGCCGGCTGTCCGCCGCGGGGTAATAGTCGCGCCGCACACCCACGGTGCGGAAGCCGTTTCTTTCGTAGAGAGAACGCGCACGCTGGTTGGACGCCCGGACCTCCAACCACATTTGGCGGGAGCGTCGCTGGCCGGCCAGCGCGCGCAACGCGTCGAGCATGAAGCGGGCATGACCGAGACCTTGCGCGTGCAAAGCGACGCTCAGGTTAAGCAAATGCAATTCATCGGCGCCGTCGAGGACGACAAAGTAGCCGGTGAGGCCCTGCGCGTGCGTACTCAGAGCCTGCATCACGTAGCCCGAGCGGATGGAATCGAGAAAATTGCCGCGCGTCCAGGGAAATTCGTAGACCGCGCTCTCGATGTGCAAGACGGCATCGAGGTCCGCTTCGCGCAGATCATGCAGCCATCGCGCCGGCTGCGCCACGGCGTTCACTGCAGTGCCCCTTCGGGCCCACGCGCCCGCATCGCCCGTGACGCCCGTGACGCCCGTGACGCCGCACCAAGCGGGACAGGCGCAGGCGCAGGCGCAGGGGCCGGGGCAGGCGCATCCAGGCGCCGATCACGGCGACTCGAAAGCCTGCGTTGGCGGGCAGCGACCGCAGCGCCAAATCTCATTCGCGCACCCGCGCGGCGGCCCGCTCCGCGCTCGTCTGAGCGACCTTGTCGCGCACGTAGAGCGGCAAGGCCAGCGCGGCATCGAGCGCTTCGCCGCGCGCCCAGGCGCTGCGTGCCAGCGTCAACAAGGCGCCCGCGCGGGGCGCGCTGTCGGGCCAGCGCGCGCCGCCGAACTCCGACCAGTCGGATGCATGGGCGACGAGCGAACTGCCGGCCACCGCGTCGTCGTCGGCCGCCGCGGCGATGTGCCGCGCAAGGGCGGCGGGCGACTTCAGCGCGGGCGCCTCGAGCACGCGCCACTGTCCTTGGACTCGCTCGTAGCGCGCGGCGTAGGCCTCGCCCATGCGCGCATCGACCGCGACCCACAAGCGCTCTTTCGATCCCGCAGTGCGAGCGTCTTCGGCGACCGCCATGAGGCTGTCGAGTTGCAGCACCGGCAAGCCGGCGCCGAAGGCCAGGCCCTGCGTCACCGCGCACGCCGTGCGCACACCGGTGAAGGCGCCCGGGCCGCGCCCGAAACCGATGGCGCCAAGGCTCGCGAGCGCAAGCCCAGCCTCGCCCAGCAACGCGAAGATGGCTGGCAAAAGGGTTTCCGAGGCCCTGGCACCGCCCGGCAGTTCGCGCCGCCATTCCCGCAGGCCGTCGCACAGCCCGACGTGCATCGATTCGGTGGCGGTGTCCAACACGAGCAGGCGCTCGTTCATGGCCGGGCTCGAAAGGGCGCCCACGGGCCTGGCCCGCAACGAAGCTCTGGACCCATGGCTGGACGGGGTCGCAAACTCATGGCTTCGAGTGTAGCGGCGCATCGTGGTGCGCCCGCTACCATGGCCGCATGACCCGACGCCACCGATCGACGCGACGCGGTCGCCGCAGCTGGCTCGTCGGCGCCGCCCTGCTCCTTGGCTGCCATGCCGCGGCGGCTTTGCCGGGGCTGCCACCTGCGGTGCAGGCCGCGCTCGTTCGCGCCCGGCTCCCGCCCGAATCGCTGGTCGCCTACGTCGCCGAACTCGGCCCCCGCAGCGCCTTCGCCGCGCGCCTGGCCCATCGCGAAAACCAAGCGGTCAACCCGGCATCGCTGATGAAGCTCTACACCACCGGCGTGGCGCTCGAGTTGCTCGGCCCCGCCTGGACCTGGAACACGCCGGTGCTCGCGAGCGGCCCGGTGCAGGACGGCGTGCTGTACGGCGACCTGGTGCTTCAGGGCCGCGGCGACCCGACGCTGTCGGTCGAGCGTGTGTGGCTGATGCTGCGGCAACTGCAGCAACGCGGCGTTCGCGAGGTGCGCGGCGACATCGTGCTGGACGGCACGGCGTTCACTTTGCCGCCCGGCAGCCCGGCCGACTTCGATGGCGAGCCGCTCAAGCCGTACAACGTGCGCCCCGACGCCTTGCTGTTCAACTTCAAGGCGATCACTCTGGGCTTCGTGCCCGATGCCGCCAACGGCGTGGCGCGGGTGAGCGCCGATGTTTCGCTGGCGGGCGTGCAGGTGGACGCCAGCGTGCCCCTGGTGGCCCAGGACTGCGGCGACTGGCGCGGCGCGCTCGCGCTCGACTTCAGCGACCCCACCCGCTTGCGCCTCAACGGCCGCTACCCGACGGGCTGCGCCGACAAGAGCTGGCCCATCGCCTACAGCGACGCGCGCAGCTACAACGCACGTCTGCTCGAGTCGCTGTGGCTCGAGCTCGGCGGGCGCTTGAGCGGGCGCGTCGTCGAAGGCGTCACGCCCGCGGCGGCACGGCTGCTCTTCGAGCTCAGCTCCGCGCCGCTTGCAGCGGTGATTCGCGACATCAACAAATACAGCAACAACTTGATGGCCGAGCAGTTGTTTCTGACGCTCGGCGCCAGCCAGACCAGCGCGGCCCGCGCCGCCGCCGCTTCGGCCACCGCGGCGATGAAGGCACTGGCCGCCCGGTTTCCCGACGACGCGGCCAGTGCGGCCAGGGCGGCCGGTCCGGCCAGCGCGGCAAGCACGGCAAGCACGGCCGTCTCGGCCCTTGGGCCCGCAGCACCGCTCGCCGGCTCGCCCGCCGAGCCGACCCCGGCCGTCGCGCCGCCCTATGCCATCGACAGCGTCCAGCTCGCGCGCGAGATCGTGGCCAGCCAGGTGCGCCTGCGCACCGGCTGCAGCGAAGCCCACTTGCTAATCGACAACGGTTCGGGTCTGTCACGTCGCTCGCGCAGCACGGCGCGCTGCCTGGGCGACTGGCTGCAGGCACTCTGGGCGAGCCCGGTCATGCCGGAGCTGCTGAGTTCCTTGCCGATCTCCGGTGTGGATGGCACCGCGCGGCGCCCCGAGCGCCGCTGGGGCGCCGCGCTCGGGCGGGCCCATCTCAAGACCGGCTCGCTGCGAGACGTCGCCGCAGTGGCCGGCTACGTGCTGGCCGTCTCCGGCCGGCGCTATGCGGTGGTGGTCATCGTCAACGACGCCGATGCCGGTGCCGCCCGCCCGGTGCTCGACGCCGTGGTGCAGTGGGCCGTGCAGGACGCGGCGCGATGAATCCGGCCGACATCGACTGGGTCGGTTACTGCGCCGCCGCTCTCACCACCGCCGCCTTCATTCCGCAGGTGTGGCTCACCTGGCGCACGCGCGACGTGAGCGGCATCTCGCTGGTGATGTACGGCGCCTTTACGCTGGGCATCGCGCTGTGGCTCGTCTACGGCTTTCTGCTGGGCGCCTGGCCTTTGGTCGTCGCGAACGCGTTCACCCTGGTGCTGGCGTCGGCGATCCTGGCGATGAAACTACTCTGGAGGGGGCGCCGCCTCGCGGCCTGAACGCTTTGACTCGGGTTCAGGGCAGCCAGCCAACGCGCCTGAGTTCGGCCCCGACAAAGCCGGCGATCGTGCGGTGCCCGCCGACGCTTGGGTGCACGCCGTCTGCGAAGAACCACGTGTCCTGGTTCGCATTGGCGCGCAAGGCCTGGTAGGGCAGTGTCGGGTCGGTGTTGCAAAAGAGCGAGCTGCCGTCGGCGACCAGCCCGCCGGTGACGGCGGAAATAATGGCCGCGTCGCAAGCCGCGACCGCGACCTCGGTGAAGCCGGCCGCTGCCGGGTTGGCGATGACGGCCCGCTGCCCCGCCGCGGCGTCAAGCAGCGCCACCGGCGCCAGGTCGAGCCCTTCGCGCAGCGCCGTGTTGAAGGTGCCGACGAGTCCGGCGAGCACGCCGCGCGCGGCGTCTGAAGGCAGCGACAGCCCAAACGGCGTGGCGGAGGAATCGGGCAGATTGAGGACCGCCACATACACCGCGCCGCGCCCCAGGATGTCGCTGCGAATGGCCGCGCTCAGCTCCATTGCAGCCAGCTTGACGGCGCTGTCGGCGTCGACCTGCGCGGTCAAGAGCTGCACCTGGGCCTGGTCGGCCGTGATGGCGCCTGCGGCGACTTGCGCATTGATTTGGCTCGCCGTCGCGGCGAAGGCGCCGAACTGCAGCAGCGCGTCGTTGTTGCCTGCAAAGACGAACACCAGGTCGCCCGCCTTGAAGTCGCCCTTGCGCGCCAAGTGGTTGGCGATCTGGCTGCGCACCGGCACGGTCAGGGCGCCGCTACCGTCGGCCTGCTTGCCGATGCCGGCCGGGTCGGTGATGCGCGAGCCGCCCTGGCCATAGGCGGTGCACGTTGCCGCGGCCGCCGGCCCGGCCGCAGCCGCGGGACAGGGCTGCGACTGCCCGTTGAAGCCGACCTCGGCCGGCGTGACCGCCAGGCCGAGCGACGCCGCCACGAGCTCGACCCAAATGCGCGCGCTGGCCGAGTTGGTGGTGAACTTGCCGCCGAGATAGGGTGCTGCGCCGTCGCCGCTCAGCGAAGTGGCGGGCGTGTAGGTGCCGACATCGCTCAGGCTGTCGCCAAAGGACACCACCGACGTGAAGCCGGGCGCACTCTGCGGCGCCCCCGCCGGCCCCAAAGCGCGCGGCGCGTCATCGAAGCCGCCGCCGCATGCGGAGACCAGCACACCGGCAACAAGCACGGCAACGAGGCGACGCGCGCACGCGCGGTGGATCAACGGCATAGGGATGCTCTCGCAGGTTTGCGGCTCGACAGCCCGGCACCCGC
Organism: Methylibium sp.; assembly: GCA_031420735.1. Lineage (GTDB taxonomy): Bacteria > Pseudomonadota > Gammaproteobacteria > Burkholderiales > Burkholderiaceae_C > Methylibium. The sequence goes on along the minus strand of JANONH010000083.1, from coordinate 669 downwards.
GGCAGTCGCACCTATACGGCCCACTCTAACAATTGCAGCCAGCGCGCTTTTGGCGGGAAAACCCGCGAGCCTCCAACCTGGGCTCGCCGCGCACGGCGGTCGGGCGCCCGGCGTAGCGCAGCACGCGCGAGCGTTCGGCGCCTCCCGATGGCTTCGAGCCGAAGCCCGACAGCCTTTTAGAACGGGTTGTTGGTGGCTCGCGTCACGGCCAGGTTGCCGATACGCGCGTGCGCATCGGGGCCGAAGTGCAGATCGTCGGCCCACAGGTGACTGCCCACCGAGGCGCCCGCCACGAGCGTGCCCGGCGTGGCGGGCACCGTCGTGCCGACTGCCGCCGTCGGCGCAAGGCAGCTGATGGCCGTGGGCGTGCTGCAAGCCCCGACGGACACGCTCGCGTAGCCGAAGGCCGCCGGGTTGTTGAGGCCGAACTGCAGCTGCTCATCGGCCTGGACCAGGCCGATGAGGCGGCCATCGTTGATGATCGTGGCGCGCAAGCCTGTGTTGTAGGCCTCGGTCATGCTTTTGAGGAGCGCCGCGCGCTCGCCACTCACGAGGTTTTGCGCCGCCGCAAACGGCGTTCCGCCCTGGTTGGGCAGGGTGGCGATCAGCACGCGGGCGTCGGCCCGTGCGAGCGCATTCACCTGTGCGCCCAGGGCGCTGCCGGCCGCG
>JANONH010000082.1:0-2439 GCA_031420735.1 Methylibium sp. | reverse complement strand
ACGCCGCTGCAATACCTGCTCGAGCCGGTCACCCAAGTGCTGCGCCGCGCCGCCCGCGAACGCTGAACGCGCTACGCTCAAGGCTTGAAAGCGGGCCCGTCGCCCGCCGACGGAGAGCGCATTGGCTGTTCGTGAAATCCTGAAGATGGGCGATGCTCGGCTGCTGCGCGTGGCCGCCGCGGTGCGCGAGTTCGACACCCCCGCGCTGCATGCCTTGGTGGCCGACCTGCAAGACACCATGGAAGCCGCGCACGGCGCCGGGCTCGCCGCACCGCAGATCGGCGTCGACCTGCAGGTGGTGATCTTTGGCTTCAAGAAAAACGAGCGCTACCCCGACGCGCCGGAATTGCCGCCCACCGTGCTGGTCAACCCGGTCGTCACGCCACTGGAAGGCGCTCTGGAAGACGGCTGGGAAGGCTGCCTTTCAGTGCCCGGCCTGCGGGGGCTCGTGCCTCGCCACAGCCGCATTCGCTACCGCGGCCAAGACGCCAGCGGCAGGCCGATCGAGCGCGAGGTCGAAGGCTTTCATGCGCGGGTGGTGCAGCACGAGTGCGACCACCTCATCGGCACGCTCTACCCGATGCGCATGCGTGACTTGAGCCAGTTGGGCTTCACCGACGTGCTGTTCCCGGGTGCCGAAGAGGGCGACGACTGATTCACCTCGCAAGGCTCGCCTTGGGCAAGAGCGAGCGCAACAGCGGCCAAACGTTGTCGAGCATCGCAGGCTGTGCGGCCGCGGTGGGGTGGATGCCGTCGGCCTGGAACAGCGTGGCCGCCTGCGGGCCGTTGGCAACGCCTTCCAGCAAGAAAGGCACCAGCGTGGCCCGCTCGGCCTTGGCGACGCGCGAGTAGACGGCCGCGAAGTCCGACGCGTAGCGCCGGCCGTAGTTCGGCGGTATTCGCATACCGACGAGCAGCACCTTGGCACCGGCCTGGGTGGCTTGGCGCGACATCTCGAGGAGGTTGCGTTCGGTCATCTCGAGCGGCAAGCCGCGCAGGGCGTCGTTGCCGCCGAGTTCGATGAGCACGACCTGCGGGCGGTGCCGTGCGAGAAGGGCGCCCAAGCGCGAGCGCCCGCCGGAGGTGGTGTCGCCGCTGATGCTGGCGTTGACGACCTTTACAGGTTCGCCGGCGAGCTTGCGCTCGAGCAGGGCCACCCAGCCAGAGCCGCGCGCCAGCCCGTACTCGGCCGAAAGGCTGTCGCCCACGACCAGCACCGTCGTGCCTGCCGGCTGCGCGATGGCCGCGCCCATGCCCCACGACAGCAGCGCCAAAGCGCCCTTGATACAGTGCCTGCGGCTCCACCCGAGCGATTGCCTGCGCATGCCTTGCCACCTTTCACGCGTTCCAGAATGACCGAACCCAACCCCGACGCCATCATCGCCGTCGAGCATGTGAGCAAGCGCGTGCGCGACAGCAGCGGCGAGTTGACGATCCTCGACGATATCGATTTCTCCCTGCAGGCGCAGGGCTCTGTGGCCATCGTCGGGGCGTCGGGTTCGGGCAAGAGCACCTTGCTGGCCATCATCGCCGGGCTGGACACGCCCACCGAGGGGCGTGTGCGGCTCGCGGGCGTGGACTTGTTCGCTCTGGACGAAGACGCCCGCGCCGCGGTGCGTGCCCAGAAGGTCGGCTTCGTGTTCCAGAGTTTTCAACTGATGGGCAACCTGACTGCGCTGGAAAACGTGATGTTGCCGCTCGAGTTGCAGGGCCGGAGCGACGCCCGTTCGCAAGCGCGCGACATGCTGGGCCGTGTGGGGCTGGGCGAGCGGCTCTCGCACTACCCGAAAATCCTTTCGGGCGGCGAACAGCAGCGCGTGGCCCTGGCGCGTGCCTTCGTCGTGAAGCCCCGGCTGCTGCTGGCCGACGAGCCCACCGGAAGCCTCGACTTCGCCACCGGTGAGAAGGTCATGCAACTGATGTTCGAGCTCAATAGCGAACTCGGCACCACTCTCGTGCTGGTGACGCACGACCGCGCCATCGCCGAACGCTGCGACCGGCAGGTCCGCATCGAGGCCGGGCGCATCGTGGCTTGACGGCGGGCAGGGCGCTGCGCCTTTGGCCGCGCGGGCCGGATAATCCTGCATGTCCACGCCACGCATCTTGTTCGGTTTTCATGCCGTCACCACCCGCCTGAAGACGGCGCCGCAGTCGGTGCTCGAGATCTACGTCGACAGTGCGCGGCGCGACCAGCGCATGCGCATGTTCGTCGAGCGGGCCCGCGAGGCCGGGGCGCGGCTGCTCGACAGCGACGAGCTCCGGCTGCAGGCGCTGGCCGGCACCCACCGCCACCAGGGCGTGGTGGCCAAGGTGATTGCCGCGCTCGCGACCACCTCGCTCGACGATCTGCTCGACGCGGTCGAGGCGAGCGACGAACGCCCGCCGCTGCTGCTGGTGCTCGACGGTGTGACCGACCCGCACAATCTGGGCGCCTGCCTG
>JANONH010000081.1:0-4882 GCA_031420735.1 Methylibium sp. | reverse complement strand
AGCATGAAGTCCGAGCGGCTGCGGCCCAGGCGGTCGGCGGCCTGGTCGATCAGGTCGCGTTGTCCGGCCTTGGCGCGGATGCTGATCGTCACGGGTTCATGGGTTTGGGCCATCAGGCACCTCTGGCATACGTTTGTAATGGCAATATTGTATGTCACTTGTCCATACAAAGACTCGAACCGGGGAGCGTCAGGACGTACCACTCATGCTGTGCACCAGGGAAAGTGCAGACGCTGTCTGCAATATCTGGTGCCGTCGCCCTGCGGTATCGGCCTCGCGGCAGTCGCCACCAACGCTTCAGCCCACCACGAGATCAACGGGCTTGCCCACGCGATTGAGCCTCTCGACTCGCGTGTCGATGGTGAACTTCAAGAACAATGGATAACGCTTGGAGTCTATGCAATCGTCCGGGATGGAACAGTTAGCTCGAAGACAGCCGAGTCCACTGCAGCTCGGCGGGGATCGAGATCGGAATGCGCGCCGTGGGTGAAGGCGGCTTGGAGATACGAACGAAGGACGTTGGTCTGCCGACCGATACTCTTGCGCACGAGCCGCGCCAGGATGTCGTTGGTTCAAGTCCAACACGGTCTACCAGTTTTGCTGGCATTTTCGCGATAGCGCTCCCCGGCATTTTTGGCTCGCTTTCGAGCTCGTCGCACCGCTCGGGCGGCGACCGAGGTGTTCGACGATGGCCTGTTCGAGCCGCGGCATCAGGACGTTGCGGGTCTGCTCACCACATCGAGCCTGCATCTGTGCCAGCTGCATCGCGCCGTGTTCGACTCTTCAAGGCGGCGAAGACCGATTCGTCCGCGCCCACAAAGGCGCGCGGCGCACTTCTAGCGCCATGGGCCGCGGATACCGGCCGGGTATCGCCACCTGGCCGTTTCAGTATTGGACCGACCGTCTCTGCCGCTCCTAGACTGCGCCCCGCACGAAGGAGATGGCATGGAGACGACGATCCCTTATCTGCGCAACGCCTGGTACGCGGCGGCGCTGTCGACCGAGGTCGGCCCCGAGGCGCTGTTCCACCGCACCCTGCTCGACACCGCGGTGCTGATCTACCGCAAGGCCGACGGCATGCCGGTGGCGATGCACGACCGTTGCCCGCACCGCTTCGCGCCGCTGCACCTGGGCAAGCGCATCGGCGACGAGGTGGCCTGCCTGTACCACGCGCTGCAGTTCGACTGCACCGGCAAGTGCACCAAGAACCCGCACGGCAACGGCAGCATCCCGAAGGCCGCGCAGGTGCGCAGCTACCCGCTGCTCGAGCGCTACGGCTTCGTCTGGATATGGATGGGCGACGCGCCGGCTGACACCACCAAGCTGCCCGACTTCGGCACGCTCGACGAGGGCCCGGCCACCGGCGTGGCCCACACCTACCTTCCGATGCGGGCGAACTACGAATTGATCATCGACAACGTGATGGACCTGAGCCACGTCGATCACGTGCATGGCGAGGTGCTGAGCACGCGCGGCCAGCTCACGCCGCTGGTGCCCCGGCTGCGCGAGGGCGAGCGCGCGGTGTCGGCGCGCTGGGAGTGGAAGCAGACGCCGCCGATCCAGATCCTTGCGGGCTTCCTGCCCGAGCCGGCGCTCGAGGCGCAGCACTTCGTCGAGGTCAACTGGTCGCCGCCGGCGACGATCCAGCTCACGATCGGCTGCACGCAGGAGCCGGGCGCGGCGCTCGACCTCGACCACACCATCGGCCAGTACGACCTGCACACCTGCACGCCCGAAAGTGCAGGCCGCACCCACTACTTCTTCGCGACACGGCGCAACCACCTGGAGGGCGACGGCGAGTTCAACAAGATGAAGATCCAGGCGATGCACGCCGCCTTCGAGAACGAGGACGGGCCGATCATCACCGCCATCCACGAGGAGATGGGCACGACCGACTTCTTCAGTCTCGATCCGGTGCTGATGAGCAACGATGTCGCGCCCGTCAAGGTCAGGCGTTTGCTGAAGAAGTTGATTGCGGCGGAGGACCCTGCGATGTGAGCGTGTCGTGCCGTCCGGCCAGGGCCGTGCGGGTGCTGATCGCATCGATCGTGACGAAGGCGATGACCTTCGCGACGCTGTCTGACGCAGACCCATCGTGGGCGATCTGCTGTCCCTTCTGCGCTTCAGTGCCGGCACGGGCCACATCTGGCTGGACGAGCAGCCACTCCGGTATTTACCCGAATCCGCGATACCCAAATGGTATTGCACTCGAAGAACCGAGTATTGGACAGTCTCGCGACCGCTCTCTAAATTTCGGGCTCGTTCCGCCCTCACTGCGAGCAGAAGTTCGCGCCGGCGGTCCACGAGGTCAGGAGACAAGGACAACCGACGCCGTCGCGAGACGTGATGCGTGAGCCGACCATGGAGCGCTTGCAGGTCCACATCGAGAACACCCGCGAAGCCTATGGCTGCGCGGGCAGTTGCACGCTGCACGGCGTGCCCAAGCAGAACTGGGGCATTGCGGGTGTGCCGGCCAAGGCGCTGGGGCGCTGACGCTTCGATGAACGCCTGGATCGAAGCCCGGGTTGCGCGCCGTGAGACGGCGGCCGAGGGCATCGTGAGCTTCGAGCTGAAACGTGCCGACGGTGCCGCGCTGCCGGCGTTCAGCGCGGGCTCGCACATCGATGTCGAGTTGCCCAACGGACTGGTGCGGCAGTACTCGCTTTGCAATCCGCCCTCGGAGGACCGGCGCTACGAGATCGGGGTGCTGCTCGAGGTCGACGGCCGCGGCGGCTCGCGCAGCGCGCACGAGCAGCTCGTGGCCGGCGCGCTGCTGCGCATCGGCGCACCGCGCAACCACTTCGCCTTGGCACCGTCGGCGCGGCACTCGGTGCTGCTGGCCGGCGGCATCGGCGTGACGCCGATGCTGGCGATGGCGGAGGCGCTGACGGTGGCTGACGCCTCCTTCGAGATGCATTACTGCACCCGCAGCCTGGCGCGCACCGCCTTCGCGGCGCGCATCGCCGCGGCGCCGTATGCGTCGCGCGTGCAGTGCCACCACGACGATGGCCCCACGGCGCAGCGCTTCGACGCCGAGCGCGTGCTCGCCGACCCGCGACCTGAAGCCCACCTATACGTGTGCGGCCCCAAGGGCTACATGGATCATGTGCTCGGCACCGCACGCCGGCTCGGCTGGGCCGAGTCCGGCATCCACTTCGAGTACTTTGCCGCAGCGCCGATCGACCACAGCGCCGACGGGCCCTTCGAGCTCACGCTCGCGCGCAGCGGTCGCGTGATCGCGGTGGCGGCCGGCGAAACCGTGATCGCGGCGCTGGCCGCGCAGGGCATCGAGGTGCCGGTGTCGTGCGAGCAGGGCATCTGCGGCACCTGCATCCTGCCGGTGCTGGAAGGCACGCCCGACCACCGCGACATGGTGCTCAGCGCGGCCGAGCACGCGGCCAACAACCAGTTCACACCCTGCTGCTCGCGCGCCAAGACGCCGCGGCTGGTGATCGACCTTTGATGCCAACAACCCGATAGAGGAGCCCCGAGCATGGATGCCAAGACCATCGAATTCAAGACGCCCTTCCTGAAGAACTGCTGGTACGTCGCCGCGCGGTCCTCCGAGGTCGGCCCCGAGGCGCTGTTCCATCGCAAGCTCCTCGACATCTCGGTGCTGGTTTACCGCAAGCAGGACGGCACCCCGGTGGCGCTGCACGACCGCTGCCCGCACCGCTTCGCGCCGCTGCACCTGGGCAAGCGCATCGGCGACGAGGTGGCCTGCCTGTACCACGCGCTGCAGTTCGACTGCACCGGCAAGTGCACCAAGAACCCGCATGGCAACGGCCAGATCCCCAAGGCAGCCAAGGTGCGCAGCTTCCCGCTCGAGGAGCGCCACGGCTTCATCTGGGTCTGGATGGGCGACACCGAGCCCGACCTCGGCCGCCTGCCCGACTTCGGCGAGCTCGACAGCGGGCCGAGCACCGGCGTGGCCTACACCTACATGCACATGAAGGCGAACTACGAACTGATCGTCGACAACGTGATGGACCTCAGCCACATCGACCATGTGCACGGCGAAATCATCACCACGCGCGGCAAGCTGTCGCCGCTGGTGCCCAAGATGCGCGAGGGCAGCGAGTCGGTGTCGGCGCGCTGGGAGTGGTCGCAGCAGCCGGCGATGCTGATCTTCGCCAACTTCATGCCCGACCCGGCGGCCGAGTCGCGCATGTTCTTCGACATCACTTGGACGCCGCCAGCCAATATCCAGCTGTCGGTCGGCGCCACGCAGAACGGCGACGCGCTCGACCTGGACAACTGCGTCGGCCAGTACGACCTGCACACCTGCACGCCCGAGACCGCCCACACCACGCATTACTGGTTCGCCACGCGGCGCAACCACATCGTCGACGACGGCGAGTTCAACACGATGAAGATCCAGGCCATGCACACCGCCTTCGAGACCGAGGACGGGCCGATCATCGAGGCCGTGCACGACGAAATGGGCACGACCGATTTCTTCAGCTTGAACCCGGTGTTGATGAGCAACGACGTGGCACCGGTCAAGGTGCGGCGGCTGCTCAAGCGCCTGATCGCCGAGGAGTCGGGCGCAGCCTGAACCGGCATGGCGCGCCCGCTCGCCTGAGCGGCGCGCCCGTCAGCGGGCAAGTACCGCCCTCCAGGGGTGGGTCGATGACCCAGAATCGTGCCCAACGCGACTGCCGCGACCAGCGGCCATCAGGAGCAAAGGCATGAAACCGGCCAAGCCCGCCCTGCCAACCGGCTGGGCCCCCGGCAGTTCGGGCATCGAAGAGCTTGCCGCGCGCGTGCACTTCGCCTTCGACGAGGCACAAATCTGGCTCGGCGAGGAGCGCATGCTGCTGATGCACTCGTCGGCGCTCGGCTCGCTGCGCCGTCAGTTGATCGAAACGCTGGGCTGGGA
>JANONH010000080.1:0-22772 GCA_031420735.1 Methylibium sp. | reverse complement strand
AAGGGTTGGAAAAGTCATGCCGTCGAACATGAGCAAGCCGGCGACGCGGGCATCCGCCTTTGCCGCCCAGTAGCCGTTGGCAGCACCCGAACACATGCCGATGATGACGAAGCGGCGCACATTGCAGCTCAGCTGCAATTCATCCATGGCGGCCCGGATGTCGAGCACGGCCTGCTGCTGAAAATTGGCGCCACCGCGTGCGGCGGCACTGTCGCCGATGCTCGACAGGTCAAAGCGCAGGCAAGGCACGCCGCGATCAGCCAGCAAACGGGCCAGCTTGACGTTGAGGCGCCGCGGGCCGATGCGGTGCGTGACACCGACATTGAGCAACAGGCAGCCCAGGTCGCCTACCCGCGCGCTCTCGAAGCCGCCGGATTCGAGGTGCAGTTCTCGCAAACTTGCGCCGCCGGCTACCTGAGGGTCGTGGCGACCAAGAAATAGCGTCGTTTCGTCCGCTCGCGTCAGGCAGCTTCCCGCGAGGCTTTTTTCCGGTCGTGTTCTTTCAAGTAACGCTTGCGCAGGCGGATCGACTTCGGCGTGATTTCGACCAGTTCGTCGTCGGCGATAAATTCCACCGCGTACTCGAGCGAAAGAATAATCGGCGGGGTGATCTTGATTGCGTCTTCCTTGCCGCTGACGCGAAAGTTCGTCAGTTGCTTGGCGCGTACCGCGTTGACCACCAGGTCGTTGTCGCGCGAATGGATGCCCACGAGCATGCCCTCGTACACCGGGTCGCCTGCCTTCACGAACATGCGGCCGCGGTCGTCGAGCTTGCCCAAAGCGTAGGTGACGATCTCGCCGTCGTCCTGGCTGATCAGCACGCCGTTCTTTCGGCCTTCGATCTCGCCCTTGTAGGCCTCGTAGCCGTCGAAAATGTTGCTGATGAGCCCGGTGCCGCGGGTCAGGTTCATGAACTCGTTAGAGAAACCGATGAGTCCGCGTGCCGGAATTCGGTACTCCAGACGCACCCGGCCCCTGCCGTCGGGCTCCATGTTGACAAGTTCGGCCTTGCGCAGGCCAAGCGCCTGCATGACGCCGCCTTGGTGCTGCTCTTCGACGTCGGCCGTCACCAGCTCGATCGGTTCATGGCGCTGGCCGTCGACCTCATGGAACACCACACGCGGCTTGGAGACGGCCAGCTCGAAGCCTTCACGGCGCATGTTCTCGAGCAGGATGGTGAGGTGCAGTTCGCCGCGGCCCATGACTTCGAAGATGCCGTCTTCGTCGGTGTCTTTCACGCGCAGGGCCACGTTGCTCTGCAGTTCGCGATCGAGGCGGTCGCGGATCTGCCGGCTGGTGACGAACTTGCCCTCTCGACCGGCCAGCGGCGAGTTGTTCACGCAAAAGTTCATGGTCAGCGTGGGCTCGTCGACCTCGAGCATCGGCAGCGGGGCCGGATCGTCGATGTCGGTGAGCGTGACCCCGATGCCGATGTCCTCGATGCCGTTGATGAGCACGATGTCGCCGGGGCCGGCGGTGGTCGCGTGCTTGCGCTCGAGCCCCTCGAACTTGAGCACCTGGTTGACGCGGGCCTTGAAGGGGATGCTGTCTTCGCCCGAGAACACCGCCACATCCTGCATCGGCTTCAAGGTGCCTTGGTTGATGCGGCCGATGCCGATGCGTCCGACGAAGGTCGAATAGTCGAGCGAGCAAATCTGCAACTGCAGCGGGCCGTCGGGGTCGCCTTCGTGAGGCGGCACGTGCTCCAGGACAGCATCGAACAATGGCGCCAGGTCGGTGCCGACCGTGCCGGGCTCGAGCGTGGCCCAGCCGTTAAGGCCGGAGGCGTAAATGACCGGAAAGTCGAGCTGGGCTTCGGTGGCGTGGAGCTTGTCGAACAGATCGAAGGTCGCGTTGATGACGTAGTCGGGTCGCGCGCCGTGGCGGTCGACCTTGTTGACCACCACGATCGGCTTGAGGCCAAGCGCCAGCGCCTTCTTGGTGACGAAGCGCGTTTGCGGCATCGGGCCTTCTACGGCGTCCACCAGCAGCAGCACCGAGTCCACCATCGAGAGCACGCGTTCGACTTCGCCGCCGAAGTCGGCGTGGCCGGGGGTGTCGACGATGTTGATGTGGGTTCCTTTCCACTCGACGGCGCAGTTCTTCGACAGGATGGTGATGCCGCGCTCCTTCTCGATGTCGTTGCTGTCCATCACGCGGTCGGCGACTTTTTCGTTCTCGCGAAAGGTGCCGCTCTGGCGCAGCAACTGGTCCACGAGGGTGGTCTTGCCGTGGTCGACGTGGGCAATGATCGCGATGTTGCGGATTTGTCGGGCGTTGTCGCTGGTTGTCATGTCGTACTTTCTGGCTTCTTCACAAAATCGCTGGGGGCAGCCTGCTGCAGGGGTTCGAGCAGGGCTTTTACTTCGATCGGGCTGAGCAGTCGCCCCGGGATGAGCTCGCCGCTCTTGACGTGGGCACTGCCTAGAAAGGACCGCGGCTCGGGCCCGTAGACGCGTACCGCGGCGCAATCGGCATGCGTGGTTCTGCGGCGCAGGCCGCAAAGAAAACGCCCGGTCTCGTCGGCGTCGAGCGTGAGCGCTGGCCAGTTCGACAGCAAGGCGTCGGGCGGCAACAGCAAGGCTTCGCGTTCGGCCGGTGGCAGGGCGAGCAGATGCTCCATGCTGACCGCAGCCTTCACGTCGAGCACGCCGCTGGCCAGGCGCCTGAGCGCGCTAACGTGCGCTCCGCAGCCCAACAAAAGCCCAATGTCCTCGGCCAGGGTACGGATGTAGGTTCCCTTGCTGACGCTGACCTCGATCTCGAGGTGCTCATCTTGCCAGCGCAGGATGTCCAGGCGATGAATCGTCACGCGACGCACGGCGCGTTCGACCTCGACACCGGCGCGGGCGTATTCGTAGAGCGCGCGGCCCTCGTGCTTCAGGGCCGAATGCATGGGCGGAATTTGTTCGATCTCGCCGACCAAGGCGGCACAGGCAGCACGCAGCAATGTTTCGCTGACCTCGACCGGCCGCGTTTGAATGACTTCGCCTTCGCGGTCGCCGCCCACGCGCGTGACACCAAGCCTCAGCATGGCGCGATAGGTCTTGTCGGCGTCCAGGCTCGCCTGCGAAAACTTGGTCGCCGCGCCAAAGCACAAGGGCAAGAGCCCGGTGGCCAGCGGGTCGAGGGTGCCGGTGTGTCCGCCCTTCTCGGCGCGCAACAAGCCCTTGACCTTCTGGAGCGCATCGTTGCTCGTCCAACCGAGCGGCTTGTCGAGCAGCAGCACCCCATGCAGCGCGCGCCTCGGCGCTCGGGGCCCGCTCGAAGCCAAGCGCCGCGGCGTACGCAAGCCCTGCAACGGGCGCGCTCCGTCGGCGGAGGCGGCATCGGAATGCGGAGGCTGGACGTGCATGCGGCTCTCAGTCGTCCTTGGCGCGCGTGGCGTTGGCCTGGTGAATCAAGGCGTTGAGATCGGCCGCGCGTTCGGTCGTGCGGTCGAAGTGAAAGTGCAGCGAGGGCACGGTGTGAATGGAGAGCCGTTTAAAGAGACCGTTGCGCAAGAAGCCCGCGGCCTCGTTGAGTGCCAATTCGCACTCGTCGGGAGTGCCGATCAAAACCGAAAAGAACACCTTGGCATGCGCGTAGTCGGGCGTGACTTCCACGGCGTTGATCGTGACCATGCCCACGCGCGGATCCTTCAGGTCGCGTACCAATTCGGCAACGTCGCGCTGAATCTGGTCGGCGACGCGAAAGCCGCGGTTGGCAATGGATCGCTTGTGCTTCATGGTGTGCTTGCTTCGCGTGTGCGGCGAAAGGACAAGCCCCGCCGTCTTGCGAGGGCGGGGCTCGGGGTCGAGGCAGAGGGTCTGCCCGGGCCGCGGACACCGCGGCCCGCAGGATTCAAAGCGTTCGAGCCACTTCCTTGATCTCGAAGACTTCCAACTGGTCGCCTTCCTTGAAATCGTTGTAATTCTTAAGCTTGATGCCGCACTCGAAGCCTTCCTTGACCTCGCGCACGTCGTCCTTCATGCGGCGCACCGACTCGACTTCCCCGGTGTAGACGACCACGTTTTCACGCAACAGACGGAAGCGCGCGCCTCTGCGCACCAAGCCGGAAGTGACCATGGAGCCGGCCACGGTGCCGATCTTGGACGCCACGAACACGGTGCGAATCTCGGCCGTACCGATGAGCTCTTCTTTTTGCTCCGGCGCCAACATGCCCGTCATGGCCGACTTGATCTCGTCGACCGCGTCGTAAATGATGTTGTAGTAGCGCAGGTCGACCGCGTTGCCTTCGGCAAGCTTTCTCGCACCGGCATCGGCGCGTACGTTGAAGCCGATGATCATGGCCTTGGAAGCGATGGCCAGGTTCACGTCGCTTTCGCTGACGCCGCCGACGGCCGCATGCACGATCTGCACCTTCACTTCAGCAGTGGAGAGCTTAAGCAGCGACGCCGCCAGTGCTTCCTGCGAGCCTTGCACGTCGGCCTTGACGATGAGCGCCAAGGTCTGCAGGTCGCCCTGCCCCAGGTTGTCGAACATGTTTTCCAGCTTGGCCGCCTGTTGCCGCGAAAGCTTGACGTCGCGGTATTTGCCGGAGCGGAAGGTCGCGATCTCGCGAGCGCGGCGTTCGTCGGAGAGCACCATGAACTCGTCGCCAGCCTGCGGCACTTCGGTGAGCCCCTGGATTTCTACTGGAATGGACGGGCCCGCCTCGGTCGCGGCCTTGCCGTTTTCGTCGAGCATGGCGCGCACGCGCCCGTAGGTCGAGCCGGCCAGCACCACGTCGCCGCGCTTCAACGTACCCGACTGAACGAGCACGGTGGCCACCGGGCCGCGGCCCTTGTCGAGCTGAGCCTCGATCACCAGGCCCTTGGCGGGCACGTTTTTCTGCGCCTTCAGCTCGAGCACCTCGGCCTGCAGCAACACCTGCTCGAGCAGGTCGTCGATGCCCTGCCCCGTCTTGGCGGAAACCTGCACGAAGGGTGAATCGCCGCCAAAGTCTTCGGGCACCACTTGCTCGGCGATCAACTCGCTGCGCACGCGCTCGAGGTTGCTGCCCGGTTTGTCGATCTTGTTGATCGCCACGATGAGCGGCACCTTGGCCGCCTTGGCATGGTGGATCGCTTCCTTGGTTTGCGGCATGACGCCGTCGTCCGCGGCCACGACCAGGATCACCAGGTCGGTGGCTTTGGCGCCCCGCGCACGCATCGCCGTAAACGCTTCGTGGCCCGGAGTGTCCAGGAAGGTGATCATTCCCCGTGGGGTCTGGACGTGATACGCACCAATGTGCTGCGTAATGCCGCCGGCCTCGCCCGCTGCGACACGCGTCGTGCGGATGTAGTCGAGCAGCGAAGTTTTCCCATGGTCAACGTGGCCCATGACGGTGACGACCGGGGCGCGCGGCTCAGACACAACGTCGATAGCGGTCACGTCTTCTTCGAGGAAGGCGTCGGGATCGTCGAGCTTGGCAGTGAATGCCTTGTGGCCCATCTCCTCGACGAGGATCATGGCGGTTTCCTGGTCGAGCTGCTGGTTGATGGTCACCATCTGGCCGAGCTTCATCAACTGCTTGATGACCTCGGACGCCTTGACCGACATTTTGTGCGCCAGGTCGGCCACGCTGATGGTTTCGGGCACATGAACTTCATAGACCTGCGCCTCGGCAGGAGCCACGTAGGCGGTGGCACCTTCGCCGCGATCGGCGCCGCGGCGCCCACCGCGTGGGGCTTTCCAGCCGCCGCGGCCGCCGGCGTCGGGACGGCCGCGCAGCGCGGCGCGCTTCTTGGCGGCGTCGTCGGCCCAACTGGATGACAGCTTCTCCGACTTGACCGACTTCTTGTCGCCCGGCTTGGCCGCTCCAGCGGTGGCTGCACCGGGAACACCCGGCTTGGCCGTCGGTTTATGGATGGTGCCCTTGATGCCTTCGGCAGGCTTGGGCTCTTCCTTCTTGGCGACCAGCACCTTCTTGGGTGCGTTCATCATGGCCCGGATCGCCGCGGCCTCGTCTTCTGCGGCCTTGCGGCGCTTGGCGAGGTCGGCCAGGCGCTGTTTTTCTTCGTTTTCTATGTCGGCGGCCTTGACCACGCGCACCGTGGGCTTGGCGGGTTCGGCGGGCGCCACGGGCGCAGCAGCAGCGGCCTGGGCGGCGGCCTCTTCAGCCACTTTGGCTGCGGCCTTCTTTTTCGCCGGCGTTTGCGGCGGCGCTGCTGCGGCTGCCGCCAAGGCTGCTGCAGCCTCTTCGGCTGCCGCCCGCTGCCGCGCCTGGGCGGCGTCGCGTTCGGCCTGTTCTTCGGCCTCGCGGCGCTTTCGCTGCTCGGCGATTTCTTCTTCCTGCAAGCGCAACTGCTCGGCCTGGCGGCTGGCCTCTTCCTCGCGCCTTTGCAACTCAGCTTCCTCCACCGCGGTGACCACGGGCAAAGCCTCCTGGGCCACCGGAATTTCGTCGCGCTTGATGAAGGTGCGCTTCTTGCGAACCTCGACCTGGATCGTGCGTGCCTTGCCCGAGGCGTCGGCCTGCTTGATCTCGGTGGTCGACTTCTTGGTCAGCGTGATTTTCTTGCGCTCGCCGCTGCCGGTGCCATGCGCGGTGCGCTGGTAGTCGAGCAGCCGCTCCTTGTCGCCGTCGGTCAGCGCGTCGTCCGTCGACGCCTTTCGGACGCCTGCGGATTGCAGTTGCTCGAGCAGCGCCGTGGCCGGGCGGTTGAGCTCGGCGGCGAACTGTGCGACGGTAGTCACAGCCATTGTGGGGTGTCCTTGGTGCAGCGGGTACGAACGGATGGCGTGGGTGCGGGGGCGGTCGCCCGGTTCAAGCGTCGAACCAATGTTCGCGCGCCTTCATGATCAAGGCCTTGGCTTCGTCTTCGGCCATGCCGGTCAACTCGGTGAGTTCGTCCACGGCCAGGTCGGCGAAGTCTTCGCGGGTGAGAACCCCGCCTTCGGTAAGCTTTGGAATCATCGTGGCGTCGAGGCCTTCGAGGTCGCGAAGGTCCTGGGACACGCCCTCGAGCTTCTCCTCGCGAACGATCTCCATCGTGAGCAGTGCGTCCTTGGCCCGCGCACGCAACTCGTGCACGGTGCCTTCGTCGAAGCTTTCCATCTCGAGCATCTCCTGCAGCGGCACGTAAGCCACTTCCTCGAGCGTCGTAAAGCCCTCGGCAATGAGGATGTCGGCCACTTCCGGGTCCACATCGAGCTTGTCGACGAACAGCTTGCGAATCGAGTCGGATTCGCCCGCCTGCTTCTGGGCCGACTCTTCGGCACTCATGATGTTGATGCGCCAACCTGTCAGCTCGGAGGCGAGCCGCACGTTCTGGCCGCCCCGACCGATGGCGATGGCGAGGTTCTCCTCGTCGACCACCACGTCCATGGCGTGTTTTTCTTCGTCAACCACGATCGACTGCACGTTCGCAGGCGCCAGCGCACCGATGACGAACTGCGCCGGGTCGCCGGACCACAGCACGATGTCGACGCGCTCGCCGGCTAGCTCATTGGTCACGGCATTGACGCGCGAGCCGCGAACGCCCACGCAGGTGCCGATCGGGTCGACCCGCTTGTCGTGCGACACCACGGCGATCTTGGCGCGGGAACCGGCGTCGCGCGCGCAACTCTTGATCTCGAGCAAGCCCTGCTCGACCTCCGGCACTTCATGGCGAAACAGCTCCATCATGAAACCGGGCGCACTGCGCGACAGCATGATCTGCGGGCCGCGCTGGGTGGTGTCGACCTCGGTGATGAAGGCCCGTACGCGGTCGCCGGTGCGCAGGTTTTCCTTGGCGATGAGTTCGCTACGCTTGAGCCGGCCTTCGACACGCCCGCTCTCGACCACCAGGTCGCCTTTGTCGAGTCGCTTGACGGTACCGACGAAAATCTTGTCGCCGCGCGAGAGGAAATCGTTCAATAGCTGTTCACGTTCGGCATCCCGAATCTTCTGCAGGATCACCTGCTTGGCAGCCTGCGCACCGATGCGGCCGATCGACACCGATTCGACTTGCTCCTCGATGTAGTCACCTTCTTCGATGTCGTCGATCTCTTCCTGGGCTTCGAACAATAGCTTTTCCGAGTCCGGAAGTTGCAGGCCGGCCTCGTTGGGCACCACATGCCAGCGGCGAAAGGTTTCGTACTGCCCGGTTTCACGGTCGACCGACACGCGCATGTCGACCTCGCCGCCGTGCAGCTTTTTGCTGGCCGAGGCCAGCGCCGCTTCAACGGCCTCGAACACGACTTCTCGCTCGACGCTTTTCTCGCGTGCGATCGCATCCACCAGCATCAACAGTTCGCGATTCATTCTTTTCGATCTCCGGCTATCTCCGTCGACGCAGCGCCTTCCGAGCGCCCCTTGCGACCTTTGAAATCCACCTTGGGCACCAACCGAGCCTCTCGCGCCTCTTCGAGCGCGAAACCCAAGACTTGGTCTTCCTTGCCATTGTTGAAATGAAGCTCCCACGCATGCCCGGCGCCCTCTTGGGCAGAACGCAGCACTCCCTGGTACCTCTTGCGGCCCTGGAACGGCGACTTCAAAGTCAAGTCGACTTGCTCGCCCTCGAAGCGCAGGTAGTCGCTGGCCTTCTTGAGCGGCCTGTCCAGGCCTGGCGAAGAAACCTCCAGGCGGGTGTAATCGCTGCCCTCGGCCTCGAGCACGTACTGCAACTGCCGGGTCACCTTTTCGCAGTCTTCCACCGTGACGAAGTCACCTTCCCCGCTGTCGTAGGCGCGGCCGGCCACACGGTCGATGAAGACCCGCACCAAGCCCTGCGAGCTGCGCTCGCAATCGACCAGTTCGTAACCGAAACCGGTCACGGTTTTCTCGACGCTCGACTGCCAATTCATCGACTTTGGTCATGGCGGGGGACAAGTCGGCAGCAAACCGCCGAAGACATGCCCTTTGACCCGCTCGGGTAAGCGGCCGACCACAAAGCGATCGACCAAAAAAAATGGGCTGGAAGCTCCCGCCCAATCCGTGTTCTAGCCAAGAGCGGCATTGTAGCGCGGGCGCCTCCTACCGGCAAGCTCCGGGGGTGTCAAGCGCCGCGGGGGAAGCCGTCGGCGTGCCAGAATTTAAGGCTGTCAACACCGGGCGAATTCACCATGGGTTTTCTAGCTGGAAAACGGCTCCTCATCACCGGGCTGCTGTCACACCGCTCCATCGCCTACGGCATCGCCCGCGCCTGCCACCGCGAAGGTGCCGAGTTGGCTTTCAGCTACGTCGGCGAGCGCTTCAAGGACCGAACGCGCGACTTCGCCCAGGAGTTCGGCTCGGCGCTTTTCTTCGATTGCGACGTCGCGCGCGACGACCAGATCGACGCCATGTTCTCGGCGTTGGGCGAGGCGTGGCCGAGTTTCGACGGGCTCGTGCACTCGATCGGCTTTGCCCCGCGCGAGGCCATCGCCGGCGACTGTCTCGAGGGCCTGTCGCGCGAAGGCTTTCGCATCGCGCACGACATTTCGGCCTACAGCTTCGCGGCGCTGGCCAAAGCCGCCGCCCCTCGCCTTTCAAGCAAAGCGGCGCTGCTGACCCTCACCTACCTCGGTTCGCAGCGGGTGGTTGCGAACTACAACACCATGGGCCTGGCCAAGGCCTCGCTCGAGGCCAGTGTGCGCTACCTGGCTGCGAGCCTCGGTCCGCGGGGTGTGCGCGTCAACGGCATCTCTGCCGGGCCGATCAAGACGCTCGCCGCCTCGGGCATCAAGGGTTTTGGCAAGATTCTCGAAGTGGTCGAACGCAACGCGCCACTGCGTCGCAATGTGAGCATCGACGATGTCGGCAACGTGGCGGCCTTCTTGCTCAGCGACCTGGCGGGCGGCGTGACTGCCGAAATCACTTACGTGGACGCCGGCTTCAGCCGCATGGCCAGCGGCATGTCGGAGACTTGAGCAACGCGGCGGGCCGGCGACAAACCGCCGGCCATGGCTTGAGCTGAACCTGCGCCGTTTATTGCGCGACGCAGTCGACGTAATAGCACCGCTCGCCCTGCGCCGAAGTCTGCTCGACCAGACCATGCACATCGGTGTCGAACCCCGGAAAGCGCTGGTTGAAATCGTGCGCAAAACGCAGGTAGTCGACGATCTTGCGGTTGAAGCGCTCCCCCGGGACCAGCAAAGGAATGCCTGGTGGGTAGGGCGTGAGCAGGGAAGTGGTGATGCGCCCTTCGAGCGCGTTGATCTCGACTCGCTCCGTTTTGCGCAGCGCGATATGCGCAAACGCCTCACTGGGCTTCATGGCCGGCTGCAGGTCCGACAAATACATTTCGGTCGTCAAGCGTGCGATGTCGCCCTTGACATAGGCCTCGTGGATGCTTTGCGCCAGGTCGCGCAATCCCATGCGGTCGTAGCGCGGCTGCGCTGCGACGAACTCCGGAAGAATCCGCCACAGTGGCGCATTGCGATCGTAGTCGTCCTTGAACTGTTGCAGCGCGGTTAGCAGTGTGTTCCAGCGGCCCTTGGTGATGCCGATGGTGAACATGATGAAAAACGAGTAAAGCCCTGTTTTCTCGACGATCACGCCATGCTCGGCGAGGAACTTCGTGACCATGGACGCCGGGATGCCGGTCTTGGCGAACTTGCCCGACACATCGAGGCCAGGCGTCACGATGGTCGACTTGATCGGGTCGAGCATGTTGAAGCCCTCGGCCAGCGGGCCGAAGCCGTGCCATTTGGCGTCGGCCTTGATCATCCAGTCTTCGGGGCGGCCAATGCCGTCTTCGGTGAGCTTGTCCGGTCCCCAGACTTTGAACCACCAATCCTTGCCGAATTCATCGTCGACCTTGCGCATGGCGCGCCGGAAGTCGAGCGCCTCGCTGATGCTCTCTTCGACCAGCGCCGTGCCGCCCGGCGGCTCCATCATGGCAGCGGCCACGTCGCAACTCGCGATGATCGCGTACTGCGGCGAGGTCGAGGTGTGCATCAAATAGGCTTCGTTAAAAAGGTGTGTGTCGAGTTGGCGGTTCTGGGAATCCTGCACCAGTACCTGCGAGGCTTGGCTCAAGCCCGCCAGCAGCTTGTGCGTCGACTGCGTGGCATAGACCATCGCCTCCTTGGGGCGCGTGCGGTATTTGCCCATCGCGTGGTAGTCGCCGTAGAACGGGTGGAATGCCGCGTGGGGCAGCCAGGCTTCGTCGAAATGCAGGTGGTCGATCCAGCCGTCGAGCATGCCCTTGATGGTTTCGGTGTTGTAAACCACCCCGTCGTAGGTGCTCTGCGTGATGGTGAGGATCCGCGGTTTGACCGTCAGGGAATCGATGTGCTGGAGCAGCGGATTGGCGGCGATCTTGCGGCGGATGGTCTGCGGCTCGAACTCGCTTTTCGGAATGGGGCCGATGATGCCGAGGTGGTTGCGCGTGGGCGTGAGGAACACCGGCACGGCACCGGTCATGATGATCGCGTGCAGTATCGATTTGTGGCAGTTGCGGTCCACCACCACCACGTCGTCGGGTGCCACGGTGTGGTGCCAGACCATCTTGTTGCTGGTGCTGGTGCCGTTGGTGACGAAGAAGCAATGGTCCGCGTTGAAGATTCTGGCGGCGTTGCGTTCGCTCTGCGCAACCGGCCCCGTGTGATCGAGCAACTGGCCGAGTTCGTCAACCGAATTGCAGACGTCCGCCCTGAGCATGTTCTCGCCGAAAAACTGGTGGAACATCTGCCCGACCGGGCTCTTGAGGAAGGCCACGCCGCCCGAATGTCCGGGGCAATGCCACGAGTAGGAGCCGTCTTGCGCGTAGTCGACCAGGGCTTTGAAGAACGGCGGCGCAAGGCCATCGAGGTAGCTCTTGGCTTCGCGGATGATGTGGCGCGCCACGAACTCCGGCGTGTCCTCGAACATGTGGATGAAACCGTGGAGTTCGCGCAGCACGTCGTTGGGCAGGTGCTGCGAGGTGCGCGTTTCGCCGTAGAGGTAGATCGGAATCTCGAGATTCTTGCGCCGGATCTCCCGGATGAACTGGCGCAGGTTCACCACCGCCGGAGCGAGCTCGGGCCCTTCGTGGACAAACTCGTTATCGTCGATCGACAGAATGAAAGCGCTGGCACGACTTTGCTGTTGCGCGAACTGGCTCAGGTCGCCGTAGGTGGTTGCACCCAGCACCTCGAAGCCCTCTTTCACGATGGCGTCGGCCAGCGCACGGATGCCCAGACCCGAAGTGTTTTCGGAGCGGTAATCCTCGTCGATGATGACGATGGGAAAACGAAATCGCAGCATCGAACCAGCTCCGGCAAACGCGAGAAAGCGCGCAGTGTAGGACTTCCCGATCACGCTGGCGGTCGTCCCGCGGCGATCTCGCCAAGCCAAAGGCCGCCCGAGCGGCCACAGCGCCTTTCGCACCGTGCGGGGTGCGCCGTGCGCTCGCGGGGCCATGGCTTGCTGGCGATGACATCGACTGTGAATACTGTGCGTGCGTGGTGCGCTCGCCGGGGCATGGCATGCATGACGTTGGAGGGGGCAACGTACACTTTGCGGCATTGGATGTTTGGGGCCGTGATGCACTGGGACGCAGCGTCGATGTGGTGGGTTGCAGCAGGCGTTCTGGTCGCCGTCGAGATGGCGACCGGCACGTTCTACTTGCTGATGCTCGCGCTCGGCTGCGTCGCGGCGGCCCTTGCCGCGCACGCAAATCTTGGCTGGAGCGGCCAGCTCGTGCTGGCCGCGCTGGTGGGCGGGGGTGCCGTCGCCGGCTGGTATCTGCGCCGCCAGCATGCGCCAAAAGCCCCCCCCGCCAGCGCCGATCGCAGCGGCAACCTCGACATCGGTGAGCGCGTGCTCGTCGCTTCTTGGCGCAGCGACGGCTCCGCACGCGTGGACTATCGCGGTGCCCAGTGGGACGCGCGTTACGCCGGACACGGCGAGCCGCGAGCCGGCGAGCACGTGATTCACGCGATAGAAGGCAACCGCTTGATGCTCGTGCCCTGACACCCGCACTCTTACCCTCTCACCCTCTCACACTTGCCCCACCTCCCCATGGAAATCGTCGCCTTCGTCCTGCTCGTCATCGCTTTCGTGTTCGTGGTTCGCTCCATCAAGGTCGTGCCCCAGCAAAATGCTTGGGTGGTCGAGCGCCTTGGCAAATACCACGCAACGCTGGAGCCGGGGCTTAACTTCCTCGTGCCCTTCGTCGACCGGCTGGCGTATCGCCATTCGCTCAAGGAAATACCGCTGGACGTGCCGAGCCAGGTCTGCATCACCAAAGACAACACCCAACTCACGGTCGACGGCATCCTCTACTTCCAGGTCACCGACGCGATGCGGGCGAGCTATGGCGCCTCCAACTACATCGTCGCCATCACGCAGCTCGCGCAGACCACGCTGCGCAGCGTGATCGGAAAGATGGAACTCGACAAGACCTTCGAGGAACGCACCTCCATCAATACTGCGGTGGTCAACGCGTTGGATGAAGCGGCGCTTAATTGGGGCGTCAAGGTGCTGCGCTACGAAATCAAGGACCTGACGCCACCCGCGTCGATCTTGCATTCGATGCAAGCCCAAATCACGGCCGAGCGCGAAAAGCGCGCCCTTATTGCCGCCAGCGAGGGACGACGGCAAGAACAGATCAACATCGCTACCGGCGAACGCGAGGCGTTCATCGCCCGTTCCGAGGGCGAGAAACAGGCCGAGATCAACAAGGCACAAGGCGAGGCATCGGCCATCATCGCGGTGGCCGATGCGACGGCCGATGCCATCCGCAAGATTGCCGCAGCGATACGCGAGCCAGGTGGCGATCAGGCCGTACAACTCAAGGTCGCAGAACGTGCCGTAGACGCCTTTGCGCAGCTCGCGCAAAAGAACAACACCATGATCGTGCCCGGCAACATGAGCGAAGTCTCCGCACTCATCGGCACTGCCATGACCCTGCTCAAGGGCGCGGCACCGGGGTCGCCTCGGTAGCCAGGCGCTTGCAGGCTGCGCCCGACTTCAGCGCATGCGCCCCGAGTCGGCGAGGGCACGCTCGAGCGTGCTGCGCATCACGTTCTAGCTTCGGCCCGTTTGCTTGAACCTTGTCTTTCGTGGAATCGGTTGTTGTCGCGCCTGCATCGCCGTGCCTTTGCTGCCCCCGCAACCGGCGCTGCACACTAGACTTGGAGTTCTGCTCGATCGAAGCAGTTGAACAATCGTCTGAGGATGCCCGATGAAGTCAGTTTTGTTTCGCGTCCTTTGTGGCCTCGGCCTGCTCACCCTGTCGGGCGGATCGCAGGCGCTGGTGTTTGCCATCAATGAAGGCGTGACCTACCGCGTGCCGGCCGAAGAGATTCGCGCCAAGTACGCGTTGATCGCGGCCGATTTGTCCAAGCTTTTGCAGCAGACGGTGCAGATCGAACCGATCGGCGACTACCCGAGCCTGCGCCGCGGATTGGCCGAGAAGACCTACGATCTGGCCATGGTCCACCCGGCCCACCTGTCCATCGGCGCCATCAAGCAATCGGGCTACAAGTTGGTCGTGGTGACCAAGGGCTTCACGGGCTACGCAGCGAGTTTCATGGTGAAAGCCGATTCACCGCTTAAATCCCTGACCGACCTCAAGGGCATGCGCCTGGGCGCACCCGACGAGGATTCGATCACTTCGTGGATGGTGCGGGCCACACTGCGCGACGCTCTGGGCGACCCCAAGCAAGTCAGCTTTAGCTACACCCGCTACCAGGACGCGGTGCCATTTTTTGTCGAGAACAACCTCACTCATGCGGGCGCCTCGGCTTCATCGGCGGTCGTGAAGGACTGGGTGGCCAAGGGCGGCAGGGTACTGGCCAAGTCGAAGGCGGTGCCCATCAAGCATGTAATCGCATCGACGGCCTTGCCGGCCGAGCAGGTCGAGAAGGTGCGCGAATACCTGCTCTCGCTCGACGCTTCGGATGAAGGCAAAAAGAAGCTGGCCCCGACGAAGTACCAGGGGTTCGAGCGTTACGACGAAGCGGCTCTATTGGAGCTAGGAACCTGGCTCGGCTTGTAGGCGGCCAGCAGGCGCCCGCCTCGCTGCGGTGCGTACGCACCGCGTCAAAGCGAAACCACCTCGCGCAGCCGGATGACTTGGTGGCCCACGTCCATCGCATGCTTGAGGGCGGCATCGCTGGCGTTGAAACGATGGCCTTTCGACAAGCTGTCGTTGCTAAACACCACCTCGGGCAGCAAGTCGGGCTCGGCGTGCATCCGGTGCACCTCTACGGCGGCCGTAAAACCGCCTCCGTGCGCCTCAAAAGTGCCTGCGTAGATCCGGAACCCCCCCACGTCGCGCTGCTGCAAGATCGTCATGGCATCGTCTCCTTTGGCTGCTTGCCTACGGAGAAAGCATCGATCAAAGCAGGCCGAAATGGAACCCCCTAAAGGCACTCCCCCAAGTGGGTGGAAGGCGCTCGACATTTTCACAATGTCGTCATCGGGAGTTCGCACGCCACCGACGCTCGCAGCCAACCGGGTTGGCGCGTCGAGCGGCTGGCGGAGAGAGCGGGATTCGAACCCGCGGAGGGCTGTTAACCCTCACACGCTTTCCAGGCGTGCGACTTAAACCGCTCATCCATCTCTCCGGAGGCGCGATTGTAGCGAGGCCTCTGGGGCACGAAAAAGCGCTGCGCGGCGCGCTGGGTGCCAACTGGCGCTCGGGCGCCGGACGGCTCAGTTCAGTGGCACTTTCTTGCCGTCCTTGTAGACGTACAAGGTCATCGCCGGGTTCTTCAACTCACCGCTTTTATCGAAGCCGACATTGGCGGTCACGCCCTGATAGGCGGTCTCGAAGAGTTTTACCGTGTAGACCTTGGGATCGACGGAATTCGCACGCTTCATGGCGTCGACGAGCACCATGGTCGCGTCGTAGACATAGGGCGAATAGACCTCGAACTGGCCGGGGAACTTGGCGTCGTAGCGGGCCTTCCATGCTCTTCCACTGGGCATTTTTTCGAGCGAAGCGCCTCCTTCGGCGCACACGACGTTGCCCAAAGTCTTTGCGCCGGCGGCAAGATTGGGCAGAGAGGTGGTGCAAATGCCGTCGCCCCCGAAGAAGCTCACCTTGGACAAGCCCAGCTGCTCCATCTGGCGCAGCATGGGGCCGGCCTGCGGCGCCATGCCGCCGTAGAAGACACCGTCGGGTGCCTTGGACTTGATGGCCGTGAGGATGGCCATGAAATCGGTCGCCTTGTCCGTGGTCGCCTGTTCATCGACCACCAGGATGCCCCGCGCGGCGGCCGTCTTCTTGAAGACTTCGGCCACGCCGCGGCCATAGGCAGTGCGGTCGTCGATGATCGCCACTTTCTTGAGCTTTAGGTTGTTGGCCGCATGCAGTGCCAAGCCCGCGCCGAGCGCATCGTCGTTGGCGATCAAGCGGAAGATTCCCTTAATGCCCGGCTGTTGCGTGAGACTCGGGTTGGTCGCCGCACCGGTGATCATCGGGATGCCGCAGTTGCTGTAGATCGCAGATGCCGGAATGGTGGTGCCTGAATTGAGGTGCCCGACGACGCCGTTGACCTTGGCGTCGCACAGCTTGGTGGCCACGGCCGTGCCTTGCTTCGGGTCGGCGCCGTCGTCCTCGGCCATCAGTTCGAACTTGATCTTCTTGCCGCCGATGCTGAGACCCTGCGCGTTCAGGTCCTCGATCGCCATGCGCGCCCCGTTCTCGTTGTCCTTGCCCTGGTTGGCCTGCGAGCCGGAGATCGGCGCGACGTGGCCGATCCTGACAAGCTGCGTGTCCTGGGCCACAGCACTCGAGGTCATGAACAGTGCCAGCGCGCCGAGCGTTAGATTGAGATCGAATTTCATCGAAAGCCTTTCGTGTGCAATTGCAGCCCATTGGATTCGGTCGAACGGCCGATCACAGGCGCAGCAGCGGAAACCTTAACCCAGATCGGTGCCTTCGCGGGTGCGCTTGCGGCTCGGTATAAACACTGTCGTCCTGCCGGGCAACGAGCCTGCCGGATCGCCACCGTCTTGCGCCACGTGGCGCGCGAACGGAAGGGCTCATGCGCCGACAGCGTGGCTGACGATGGCGTAGCCGCGACTCTTGTAATGTTGCCAACGCCTGCGGCCGGCCCCGATCTCGGCCGTGCTCGAACCAAGCACTTCGAACAGTCGCTCGAAGCTTTCGAAGCCGTCGGCCGAATCGACGCCCAGATTGACCAGCACTTCATGGTGCGGCGCATCGAGCGCGCGCTCGACCAGCCAAACGTTCGTCGATTCGCGCAATGCCGGCGAAGAAGGTGCCCCGAGCGCCAAGCTCGCGTGCGCCACAAAAGACGTCGGCTCGAAGGTCCACAGCGCTTGATCGAGCCTGGCGAGTTGTTCGGGCGGCGCGATGACCGCCACCCTGGCGCCACGCTGATGGGCCTTTTGCAGCAGCCGGCAGGCGTAGGCCACGGGGTCGCCGACGCCGTGGTGAAAATTGATTTCGGTCATGGCCTTGGGCTCGACCTGCGACGGCCCGCCCGCGCCAGCCGCAGTGAGCGTGTCAAGCCGCGCGCGCCAACAGGAAATGCATCAACAACCCGACCGGTCGCCCGGTCGCCCCTTTGGCCGCGCCCGACTTCCATGCGGTCCCGGCGATGTCGAGGTGAGCCCATGCAAACTTGGACGTGTACTTCTTCAAGAACATCGCCGCAGTGATGGCACCGCCGGCACGCCCACCCACGTTGCCCATGTCGGCGAAGTTGCTTTTGAGGGCTTCTTCGTACTCGTCGTCCAAGGGCATGCGCCAGGCCGGGTCGAGCGCTGCGTCGCCGGCGTCGAGCAAAGCGCTCGCCAACGTGTCGTCGGTGCTAAAGAGGCCGCTGCGGTGATGACCGAGCGCCACCACGCAGGCGCCCGTGAGCGTGGCGACGTCGATCACCAGCGCGGGCTTGAACCGCTCCGCATAGGTCAGCGCATCGCACAGGATGAGGCGGCCCTCGGCGTCGGTGTTGAGCACTTCGATGGTCTGGCCCGACATCGAGGTCACCACATCGCCCGGCTTGACCGCGCGGCCGCTGGGCATGTTCTCGCAGCTCGGGATCAGGCCGACGACGTTGATCGCCGGGCGCAGCGAACCCAAGGCGCAAAAGCACCCGAGAACGCTGGCGGCACCTCCCATGTCGAACTTCATTTCGTCCATGTCGGCGGCCGGCTTGATGGAGATGCCGCCGCTGTCGAAGCTGATGCCTTTGCCGACCAACACCACGGGGGCACTGCCCTTGTCGGCGCCTTCATAGCGCAGGACGATGAAGCGCAGCGCTTCGTCGGACCCCTTGGCCACCGCCAGGAACGAACCCATGCCGAGCTTTTCGCAATCCTTGCTGTCGAGCACCTCGACCTTGAAACCGTTGGCCTTGGCAAGCTTGCGTGCCTGGGCCGCCAGGTCGCTTGGCGTGCAGTGGTTGGCGGGCCGGTTGGCACATGCACGCGCGAAGTGCACGCCCGCAGCAATGCCCTGCCCGCGTTCGAGTCCCAGCTTGGCTGCCTGCGCAGTGGCCTTGTCGGTCAGCAGGGTGATGCGTTCGAGCACCGCAGCCGCCGGCGCGCTCGGCTTGGTGTCCCGGTAGATGTAGACCGCATCGCTCGCTGCGGCCACCAGCGCCTCCGCATGGGCGGCCTCCAAGGCCACCGTGGATGCCACTGCGAGATGCTTGACTCCAAGCGGCTTGAGCAGGTTCACACCGGCTGCGACAGCCGCCTTGAAAGCCTTGGCGCTGTCATCGCTTGCGACGGCGAAGGCCACGCGTGCCACCTTCATGCCAAGCGGCCGGTGCAAGTACAGGGTGCGGTTTGCCTTGAGCACCAGGTCGCCGTTTTCGATGGCGTCTTGCAACATGGCGTCGAGATGGGGGTCGAGCTCGCCCAGCTTCGCCTTGGTGGCGTTCACGACGATGAGCAGGGCGTCGGCGACGGTGCTGGAGAGTTTCCCGGGGGCAAGGGTTGAAGCACGAAAGTTCATAATGTGGTCCGCTTTTCGGACCGGTCATGTTATTCGATTCAACACTGCGCAGAGACCTCTCCAGGAGCTTCGGAGCGACGCTGATCGTCATCATGACGATCGTCATCACCATGTTCCTGATTCGCACGCTTGGCCAGGCCGCAGGCGGCTCGGTCGCGGCGCAAGACGTCGCCCTGCTGCTGGGCTACATCGCGCTCGAAAACCTGCCGACCATCCTGAGCTTGTCGCTCTTCATCGCCATCATGGCCACGCTCACGCGCATGTACCGCGACAGCGAAATGGTCATCTGGTTTGCCAGCGGCGTGGGCCTCACGCGGATCGTCGCCCCCGTGCTGCGCATGGCCTGGCCGCTGCTGCTGCTGGTGGCCTTGCTCGCACTCTTCGTGTGGCCCTGGGGCAACCGACAAGTGGCCGAGCTGAAGGGCCGCTACGAACGTCGTCCAGACGCGTCGCGCGTGGCTCCAGGGCAGTTTCAGACATCGTCCGACGGGGCGCGCGTGTTCTTCATCGACCGCGACAGCGGCGCGGACAGCATCGCGCGCAACGTCTTCGTGCTCGAGCGGCGCACGGGCTCCGAGAGCATCACCTCGGCGCGCAGCGGCCGCATCGAGATCGAAGGCGACCAGCGCTACGTCGTGCTCGAACGCGGACAACGCAGCGACCTCGACCTAAAGAGCGGCGCGCGCAAGCAGGCCGAATTCGAGAGTTACCGCGTTCTGGCCGGCGAGGCGAGCGCGAGCGGCGACGATGCCTTGCCGCCCAAAGCGCGCAGCACGTGGCAACTCCTGACGCAGCCGAGCAACCGCCACTATGGCGAGCTGACCTGGCGCGTGGGCATCGCGATCGGCGGCATCAATCTCGTGCTGCTCGCGATCGGCCTGGCCGCGGGCAACCCCCGGCGTGCCGGCAACTGGAACTTGCTAATCGCGCTGTTCGCCTTCGTCGTGTATTACAACCTCTTGAATCTGAGCCAGACGTGGGTCGCGACCGCCCAGCTCGCGTGGGGGTCGACACTGGTGCTGGTGCACGGTGGAACCTTTATGGTGGCTTTGTCGCTGCTGTGGTGGCGCGAGCGAGGCACGATCGTGCTTCCAAGGCGACGCCGGCGCGCGGCCGCTTGAAGGGGCTGGCTTGCGCACCGTCCGAAGACTTCTCTATGCCGACGTTTTGGGTGCGGTGGCATTCGTTGCCACGTCGTTCCTTGCGCTGTTCTTTTTCATCGACTTCGTGGAAGAGCTCGCCGACGTCGGCCAGGGTGCCTACCGTGCGCGGCATGCCGCCGTTTTCTGCCTGCTCGAGCTTCCCGGGCACTTCTATGAGTTGTTCCCGATCGCAGTGTTGATCGGCACGATCTACGCCATGGCCAGGCTGGCACAGTCTTCGGAGTTCACTATCCTGCGCACCGGCGGGCTGGGGCCGGTGCGCGCGCTGCGCAGCTTGGCAGTGCTCGGGCTTGCTTTCGGTGCACTCACCTTCTTGGTCGGCGACTATGCCGGACCTTACTTCGATGCCAAGGCCCAGGCCTTCAGGTCGTCACTGCGCGACGCCGGTGTCGAAGGCGGCGGCAACAGCGCATGGCTCAAGGACCATCGCATCGCCGGCCCCCAAGAACAACCGCCGGGAGAGCGCACCGACTCGATCAACATCGGCCATGTGGGAAGGGACGGTCGGCTCGAGCGCGTGCGCATTTACGAGTTTGCCGCCGACGGGCATTTGCTCAGCACCATTGCGGCTCGAAGCGCGCAGGTCGAAGAAGGCGCCTGGCGGCTTGAAGACGTGCTGGTCACCCACTGGCGTGCCGGCCCCGACATGGCACTGCCGCCGGCCGAGCGCTTGGCGGTGCTACGCTGGCCCACGCAATTGTCACCAGCCGTCGTCGACGCCTCGGTGTCGCCCTTGCGCAGCATGTCCACGCTCGATCTCTACCGCTACCAGAGCCACCTTGCACAGAACGACCAGGCCGTGCAGCGCCAACAAATCCAGTTCTGGAAGAAAGCCCTCTACCCACTGGCCTGTCTCGTGATGGTGGGCCTCGCCCTGCCCTTCGCTTATATGCATGCCCGCGCGGGCGGTGTCAGCATGAAGGTCTTCGGCGGCATCCTGCTGGGCATCAGTTTCGTGCTTCTCAACAACGTGTCCACGCACCTTGGCTTGCTGCGCAATTGGACGCCGTGGCTTGCGGCGGCCGCGCCGAGTGCCCTTTATCTGTTGCTTTCACTCGCGGCATTCAGTTGGTTGGTCCGCTTTCGATGATCGCCAACACCGACCGAGGCATCGTATTGCTGGCGCACGGCGCCCGCGACCCGCTGTGGGCACGGCCCTTCGAGGCCGTGCATGCGAGCCTCTGTGCCAGCTTGCCAGGCAGGCCCATCGAACTCGCTTACCTCGAGTTCATCGCCCCGGGGCTTCTGGAGGCCGGCGCGCGACTCGCAGCTTGCAGTGAAGTGGTGGTGGTGCCGCTCTTCCTTGGCGCCGGCGGCCACGTCCGTAAAGACGTCCCGGCGCTTCTCGAGCGCTTGCGGCTGGACCACCCGGCCTGCGCCTATCGCTTGACGTCGGCCATCGGGGAACACCCCGCGCTCATCGCCGCACTGGCTGCCGCGGCACTCGACCTGGCGAACGGACCATGAACCTGCATCAGTTCCGGTTCATCCAGGAAGCGGCACGGCGCAACCTCAATCTCACCGAAACGGCCAAGGCACTGCACACCTCGCAGCCGGGCATCTCCAAAGCGATCCTCGAACTCGAAGGCGAGCTCGGCATCGACATCTTCGCGCGGCACGGCAAGCGGCTCAAGCGCGTGACGGAGCCGGGGCAGCAAGTGCTCGCCGCCGTGGAGATCATCATGCGGGAGGTGGCCAACCTGAGGCGCATCGGCGAAGAATTCAGCCAGCAGGATGCCGGCACGCTCTCCATCGCCGCCACCCACACGCAGGCGCGCTATGTCTTGCCGGCCTCGGTGGCTGCGCTTCGCAAGCGCCACCCCAAGGTGGCCATCAGCCTGCACCAAGGCACCCCGCAGCAGGTGGCGCAGATGCTGCTCGACGAAACCGCAGAGGTCGGGCTGGCTACCGAGTCCTTGAGCCAATACGACGCCCTTCTCACCCTGCCCTGCTACGAGTGGCAGCACATGGTCGTGCTGCCACAAGGCCACCCTTTGGCTTCGCAGGAGCGGCTGACACTCGAGCAGCTTGCCCAGGAACCGCTCATTTCCTATCACCCTTCGTTTACCGGGCGAACGCGCATCGACCAGGCTTTTGCCACGCGAGGCCTGCACCCCACCGTCGTGCTGGAGGCGATCGACTCGGACGTTATCAAGACCTATGTAAAGCTCGGGCTCGGTGTGGGCATCGTGGCGGAAATGGCCGTGCGCGACGATCCGGCCTGCCAACCGGGAGGCGAGCTCGTCGTGCGCCCCGCCGGCCAGCTCTTTGGCAGCAATGTCGCCAGAGTGGCGTTCAAGCGCGGCGTCTACTTGCGCAACTTCGTCTATGCCTTCGCGGAGTTGTTGTCGAGCCGCCTGACACGGGCACTCATCGTCAAGGCCATGGCGGGCGATGCCGAAAGCTACGAGCTCTGAAGCTTTTCTGGGACCTCGCCGCCGCGTCCCATGAACGACCCCGGCCGCAAAATCACAATGACCGCCGGTGCGACGCAAGGCATCCAGTGGCCCTGTCAGCGGAGTTTCGCAAGCTGCGCCAGTTCAAGGTGCTTACCGTCAACACCTCCATGCAACACGCTCTCGCAGGCCCTGAAGCCCGACAGCCTCCTAGCCGTGCGACAAGTCGCTGCGCTTGGGGTCCAGAGAAATCAGCGCTTGGGCTTCGTCGCGCTGCACGCCGAACGCCTCGATGTCATCGAGCGCCAGGTCGACCTCGAGCGGCCGCTGGGCCGAGGGTTGCGCCATGAGCGGCGTGGTCGCAAGCAAGCGCTCGAACACCCCGCCATAGTTGTTGCCCT
>JANONH010000079.1:0-9698 GCA_031420735.1 Methylibium sp. | reverse complement strand
GAGCGCTTCATGGAACTCGCGCTCTATGCGCCGGGCCTGGGCTACTACGCGCGCGCCGCGCGCCAGTTCACCAGCGCCGCAGCGAGCGGTGGCGACTTCATTACCGCGCCGCAAATCAGCCCGCTGTTCGGGCGGGCCGTGGCGCGCCAGATCGGCCAGGCGCTGGCCGCCACCACCACGAAGCAAATATGGGAGTTCGGCGCCGGCTCGGGCCTGCTTGCCGCGCAGTTGCTCGCGGCACTTGGAGAGCAGGTCGAGCGCTACTGCATCGTCGAGCTGTCGGGCGCGCTGCGCGAGCGCCAGCGCGCCACCCTGGCCGAGCGTGTGCCCGGGCACGCCGGCAAGGCGGTGTGGCTCGACGCGCTGCCCGCGGCCATCGAAGGCGTGGTGATCGGCAACGAACTGCTCGACGCCATGCCAGTGGCGCTGCTCCATTACGACGGCGAGCGCTGGTTCGAGCGCGGCGTCACGCTCTGCGGCGCCGGCTTCGTGTTCGCCGACCGGCCCACCGCGCTGCGCCCGCCGGTGAACGCCGCCTTCGCCGCCGGCACCACCACCGAGCTTGCGCGCCAGGCTGAAGCCTTCATGCGCACGCTCGGCCAGGTGCTCGCGCGCGGCGCGGCCTTCTTCATCGACTACGGCTTCCCGGCGCACGAGTACTACCACCCGCAACGCCACGGCGGCACGCTCATGTGCCACCGCGCGCACCGCGCCGACACCGACCCGCTCAGCGACGTCGGCGACAAGGACATCAGCGCCCACGTCGACTTCACCGCCGTCGCGCTGGCCGGGCAAGACGCCGGCCTGCACCTGCTCGGCTACTGCACGCAGGCGCGCTTTCTCATGAACTGCGGCCTGCTCGGCGAGCTGGAGCCGGGCGACGTGCGCGCGTCGTCGGCCGCGCACAAACTGCTGGCCGAGCACGAAATGGGCGAGCTGTTCAAGGTGATCGGCTTTGCCGCCGGCGCGCCGTTCGACGCCATCGGCTTTGCGCATGGCGACCGCAGCCACACGCTCTGAAGCCAGCGACCCGATGCCCCCAAGCCAAGGCCAACCGGAACCCGCATGCTGCGCTGGCTGATCGTCGTGGTGTTGGCGCTTGTCGTCTTCAATGGCCTGCGGCCCTGGCTCGACAAGCTGGGTCTCGGTCGCCTGCCAGGCGACCTTAACTTCCGCTGGCGCGGGCGGCCATGGTCGCTGCCCATCGCCAGCACCCTGCTGCTGTCGCTCATCGCCATGGCGATCGGCGAGCTGATCTGACTGCGAACGCCGACCCTCTGCCAGCGCCGACTCATGACAAACGCGCGAGACGCCGGCGCGCCAGACAACCCGCAACACCCTCGTTATACTGCCGCCCTCAGGCGCTTTAGCTCAGTCGGTTAGAGCGACGGAATCATAATCCGCAGGTCCGGGGTTCGAATCCCTGAAGCGCCACCAGAGAGAAAACAGGGGCCTGACAGTGTCAGGCCCCTTCCGTTTTTTGGCATGTAAGCACCCTCGTAACGCGTGCCTACGCGATGCCGAGATAGGCCTTGAGGCCCGCTCGGATGACTGCAAGGTCGAGCGGGTCCAAGCACACGTCAACGTAGACGCGACCGTGCCGCGCCTTGTAATGCGGCTTGTTGAGGCGGTGGAAGGCGACCGTACAGACCATGTCGCCCTTCGCCCAGCTCGCCGACGCATCCGGCCACCCTTTGATCTTCAAGTGCGGCAACGGGTGGTGCCACACGTGTATAGGGTGCGGCTCGGTCGTTGAAAGGGGGACGACAGTAGCCAGCTGGCGGTGGTGGCTCTCGCGGCTGGAAACGACGATGACAGGTCGCTTCTTCACCATTTCCGGCACTCGGAACCCGGCCCAGGCCATCCGCGAGTTCGTCGAGAACAACGAGTGGCAGATCGCCGAGATTCGTGCGGCGCTGAAAGAGGCCGACGCTGGCGACTTCGCCAGCGACAAGGAAGTCGCCAGGCTCACGAGCCAGCCCTCGCCGTGAGCCGCCAGCGAGAGCTCGACCTGGCCGCCTTGTTTCGTCAATCGGTGGACACGACAGCGGCGGACTCTCGCACCGAGTCGCGGCAACGGCGCGCCGCCCAAAGCACGTGACCGAGCATGGCGTCGGGCCGTGTCAGCACCGCCAGCACCGGCGTGCGCGGCGCATCGAGCACCGGCATCAAGACCACGTGGCCGGCGGTCGCTTCGATGACCAAATGGTCGAGCGAGCCAAAGTGAGCGTGAGCCAGCGTGCTGCGCCCGAGCAGCAACAAGTCGCGCGCGATCGCCGTCAACTGGGGCGCGGCCACCGCCGCTGCCGTGGACCGCACCATGGCGATCGCGCCAGAAAATTTAATCGTCAAGCCGCTTTCCTCCGACGCCAGACCGCTCTGGCTTACAACGCGTGCGCCAGGCTTGCGCATGGCGCGCTGGCAGCGGCACGCTGCACCCTCAGGCCGCAGTCGTCTTGCCGAGCTTGGCCACCCGGGGCGCATTGCCCGCCGAGCCCTTGGCCGCGCACGCGCCGATGAACGCAGCCACGCTGGCACCCGACATCGGTGCGCTGGCGAGAAAGCCCTGGTATTCGTTGCAGCCGCCGCGACGCAGCCAGTCGAGTTGGCGGCGGTCCTCGACGCCTTCGGCGGTGACGCGCCGGCCCAGGCCGCGCCCGATCGCCAGGATGGTCTGCACGATGCTGGCGTTGTCTTCGTCGGTGAGCACGTCGGCAATGAAACTGCGGTCGATCTTGAGCCGGTCCACCGGCAGGTGGCGCAGCGAAGCGAGCGAGGAATAGCCCACACCGAAGTCGTCGAGCGCCAGCTCCAGACCCAGGCTCTTGAGCTCGTGCAGGGTCGCGACGACGCCAGCGCCGCCTTGCAGGCTGCTTTCGGTGATCTCGAGTTCGAGCCGTTCCGGAACCAGACCCGAGGCACGCAGCGCCGCCTTTGCTTGCTCGACCAGGCCGCCGCGCAGCACCTGACGCGGGGACACGTTGACGGCCACACGCAGGGCTCGGCCGTTGGCTTCGGGCCAGTCGCTTGCCTGCCTGCAGGCCTCGCCGAGCGCCCACTCGCCAATGAGGTGGATGAGCCCGCTTTCCTCGGCCACCTCGACATAGGGGCCAAGCGACACCAGGCCGAGCTCGGGGTGGCGCCAGCGCGTCAGTGCCTCGAAGCCCGTGAGGATGCCGCTCGCGCAGTCGAACTGCGGCTGAAAGTGCAGCAGAAAGTGCTTCTCGGCCAGCGCATGACGCAGGGCGGCCTCGCTGTTGACGTAATTGCGCGACTGCTCGCCCAAAGCGAGGGTGAAGAACTGCGCGTTGTTGCCACCGAGCTCGCTGGCGCGGCGCAGCGCGGTGCGTGCGGCGGCGATCAGGCTGCTGGGCTCGGTGGCGTCGTCGCAAGCCACGCCGATGCCGATGCTCACCGACATGGCGATGGGGATGTCGCGGATGGTGCGGCGCTGGGCCAGCGCCTCGAGCAGGCGCGCGGCGCGCGGTATGACGTCGGCGGGCCGCTCGAGGTCGCACACGACGATGCCCAGCGCCTCGCGCCCGATCTGGTAGAGGCGGTCGTCGCGCTCGAGGCAAGCGCGGGTGCGTGCGGCAAGCATGCGCAGCAGCGCGTCGCCGGTGTCGTGGCCATGCACTTCGTTGATGCCGGCCAGACGGTCCGGCTCCACCACGAGCAGTGCCAGCTTGCTCTGGCGGCGCTCGGCACGCGGCAGCTCGCCTGCAAGAAACTCGACCATCAGCCGGCGCCCCGGCAGCCCGGTCAACGGGTCGTGGTCGGCCAGGTGCCGCAGCCGCGCTTCGGCCGCTTTGAGCGGCCCGAGGTCGCTGAAGGTCGACACCGTGAACAGCAGCTCGTCGTGCTCGTCGCGCACGGCGGCGAGCTTGACGGCCACCGGCAGTCTGCGGCCGTCGGCGCGGCGCAGCAGGCGTTCGCCCTCCCAGGCACTGCCTTCGTGGAGCGCATCGCGGGCGGCGGCGTCGAACACGGACTCGTGGCCGCCTGCGCCTTCGTCGCCGTGCAGCAGGTCGGTGGCACGGCCCTCCAAGGCGTTGGCCGCGTAGCCGGTCATGGCGATGCTCGCCGGGTTGGCGGCGATCACCCTGCCGTCGCGGTCGCTCACGATGATCGCCTCGTGGGCGCTTTCGAACACTGTTGCTGCCACGCGCAGGCGCTCGTGCCCGGCGCTGAGCTCGTGGTTGGCCTGGACCAAGGCCTCGTTGGCCTGCTGCAGCAATTGGGTGCGCTGCGCCACCGAGCGTTCAAGCTCGGCGTTGCTGCGCTCGAGGCCATGCCGCGCGTGCTGAACCTGGGCAGCCATGTGGTTGAAGGCCGAGCCCAGGCGGCCGAACTCGTCGTCCGCCGAGGGCGGCACACGGTAGTTTTCGTCGCCGCGGGTCACCGCCGCCAGGGCACCATCGAGCCGGCGTATGCCGCTGCGAACCTCTGCGACGGCGCGGCGCATCAGCAGAGAACCCAGCAGTGCGGCAGCCAACAGCGCGCCGATGAGCGTGTTGGTCGCCAGCGCGGTCCATTCGTCGACGCCACGACGCGCCTGGCCCACCAAGCGCTCGATCGGCGCCTGGATGTCTTCATCGAGAATGCGGTCGAACTCGCGTTGCTGGGCCAGCAGGGCGACGCTGTCGGCCTGCTCCTTCGAGCGCAGCGCCACCAGTTGCGCCGACATCGCCTCGAGCGGCTCGACCTGCGCCATCAGTTCCGAGCGCCACCGCCCGCGTGCATGGCCGGCCAATTCGCCGGCCAGCTCGGCCCGGTGCTTGGTGAGACGCGCAAGCGCGTCGGGGTCGTTGCTGTGCAGGTGGCCTTCGAGCGCATGGCCCATGCCGTCGATCAAGACACCGATGGTCACGGCGCTGGCGCGAGCCTCGCGCGGTGCCGTCTCGAGCAAGATCTCGACCCTCTCGAGCCGCGCGCGCCAGGCCTGGAGCTGCCGGCGCTTGTCCGTCTCGCCTTCGATCAGCCGGCGAGCGGTGTGGCGATAGCGCTCAAAGGCGGCGGCCACCAGCTTCGCCGTCGCCTGCTGGTCGATGGCGGTGGCCAGTGCAGTGAACTTTTCGCTGTGCCCGTTGTAATCGCCCAGGGCGTCGTCGAGTTCCTCAAAATACTGCGCCTCGCCCGTGCGCAGATGGCCGAGCACGGCCATGCCGGCTTCGCGAAGATTGATTTCCATCTCGAGCGCTTCGATGCGCACCGGGTCGACCACGTCGACCAGCCTGGCCAGGTGGCCCGACGCCTGACGCTGGGCCACCCAACTCGCGGCGCCGGCCAGCGCGAACAAGGCCAGCACGATGAGCGTGCTGCGCTGCAAGGTGCGGGCGATTGACGCCGAGCGGGCGCTGCCCACTCGGCGCACTGCGAGTTCGGGAAGTTTCGGCGCGGTCGATTCCGTGTCGGGCACTGCTGGGGTCTCCTGGTACAAACTTGAAGCGCAGTATGCAGACGCTGCGTCGAACGCGCCCGGCTCGGCGAGAACGGCGAAAGCAGGCGCCAACTTCCGATTCGGGATCTATACCTTACTCGCAGGCTCGCACGACGGTCATTGCTGCACCCGGCGTCGGGCCCATGGGCAGTGACTTAGAGAGAGTAGCGCACTGGCGAGCCGGAGCCAGGCGCTCGGTGGTGGAGCCTCGAGCGCGTGCTTGGCCAACCCGTCCCTTTGCGGCTGCGCAAAGCTTCAGTGGCGCACGAGCGGCGCGGTGTGGCTGGGCGCGAGGCCCTGCCAGGCCTGGCCGCTCAGGCCTTCGAGCAAACGCTCGACATCGGGCACTTCGAGCGGGCGAAACAGGTGAAAGCCTTGGCCGGTGGTGCAGCCGATGTTGCGCAGTTCGGCAAGCTGCGAGTCGGTTTCGATGCCTTCGACCACCACCGTTTTGCCCAGCACATTGCCCAGCACGGTGATGGCGCGCAGCACTTCGGCCTCGTCGGAGCCCGGGCGCAGGCCGCGCACGAATGAGGCGTCGATCTTGAGGCTGTCGACCGGCAAGCGCGCCAGGTAACTGAGCGACGAGTAGCCGGTGCCGAAGTCGTCGATGCTGGTGTGCAGGCCCAGCTCGCGCAGCCGCGACAGCACGCCGACCGCTTCGTCGAAGCGCTCGAGCAACACGTTCTCGGTGAGCTCGAGCGTCAGGTGCTGCGGCAGCAGCCGCGCCCCTTGCAAGGCCGACTTCACGCGCTGCACGAGCTTGCCCTGGGCGAAGTCGTGCGCCGATACATTGACCTGCACGCCGACGTCGGCCTGGCTCGGGTGGCGCTGTTGCCAGTCGGCCATTTGACGGCAGGCGCCATGCAGCACGAAATCGGTGATGGCCACGATGAGCCCGGCTTCTTCGGCCAGCGGTATGAAGGTGGCAGGCGGCACCGGCCCGAACTCGGGGTGGGTCCAGCGCAGCAGCGCCTCGAAACCGCTGATGCGCCCGCTTTCGAGGTGCACCAGGGGCTGGTAGACGAGCGTGAGTTGTTTCTGGGCAATGGCCTGGCGCAGATCGGCCTCCAGGCGCAGGCGGTGCGAGGCCTTGAGGTGCAGGCCGGCATCGAACAGCGCATAGCGGGCCTTGCCGTCCGCCTTGGCCTGGTACATGGCGGTGTCGGCGTCGCGCAGCGCGTCTTCCGCGCTGGCATAGCCCATTGTGCTGAAGGTGATGCCGATGCTCGCACTGGTGCTGACCTGCACGCCGTTGAGGCCGATCGATTGCGCCATGGCCTCGAGCAGGCGCTCGGCCAGCGCCGTGGTGCCCTGCTGCGAGGGGGCGTCGGTGAGCAGCACTGCGAACTCGTCGCCGCCCATGCGCGCCACCACGTCGCCCGGTCGCAACTGGTTTTCGATGCGGCGCGCCACGATGCGCAGCAACTGGTCGCCTGCAGCGTGGCCCAGGCTGTCGTTGATGAGCTTGAAGCGGTCGAAGTCGAGGAACATGAGCGCAAAGGGGCGGGCCACGGGCGCTCGCGACCGCTCGACCGCCTGTGCCAGCAGTTCGTGCATGCGCCTGCGGTTGGGCAAACCGGTGAGGGAGTCGTGGAAGGCGATGTGCTGGAGCTGTTGCTGAGCCTGCAGGCGCGCCTCGATGTTGAGCACTTGCACGATGAAGCAGGGCGCGGCTGAACCGGTTTCAGCAAAGATGCTGGCACTGAGCGCCACGGACACCGGGCGCCCGCCGTCGCCGTGGCACACCGTTTCCATCTCGCAAGCCTCGACCGCACCGGATTCGAGTCGGCGCAGCCCGGCGTCTAGGCCCTCGAGGTGCGCTGTGTCGACGAACTCGGTGAATTGGCGGTCGGTCATGCTGCCCGGCGCCTGACCCAGCAGTTCCGTCAGGGCCCGGTTGGCTTGCAGGATGCGGCCGTCGAAGGCGACCAGGGCCATGCCGATCGAAGCGTGCGTGAACGCGCTGTGGAAGCGCTCTTCGCTCTTGCGAAACTCCTGCAAATGAAGCGCGGACTGCGCCGCCTCGCGCTCGGCGGCCTCGATGCGGCCGCGCTGGACCGCCGCGTCGGCCTCTTGTTGGCGGAAAAAGTAATGCAGCATCATGAGCAGCATGCCGATAACGGGCACCGCGGCGGTGAGCACGCCGATGCCGGCGTCGCGGTAGGCGAAATACAGCAGCGCGGCGACGACCGCGCTGCCGGCGAAAGTGAAGCCGATGAGGCCG
This sequence comes from Methylibium sp., assembly GCA_031420735.1. GTDB lineage: Bacteria > Pseudomonadota > Gammaproteobacteria > Burkholderiales > Burkholderiaceae_C > Methylibium. The sequence goes on along the minus strand of JANONH010000079.1, from coordinate 2,031 downwards.
AACATGCCGATCAGCAAGTCGACGCGCAGCGGCTCGCTGCGCTTGAAGGCCGCCACCGCGCCGACGAACACGGTGTTGAGCGCGAAGTAGGCCAGCGAAAACGCCGTCGCCCCGACCAGCATTTCGACCGGCGTGAGCGCGGCGAAGCCGCCCAGACGCGCCGCGATGGCTTCGAACAGCGAGGCGGCGGCGAACATGGAGGCCGCCGCCATGCAGGGGCTGCCGAGGCGGCTGGTCCAGCGCTTGGAGGTGCGCCAGGAGCCGATCAGGGCCTCGCTGGCGGCGGCCAGCGTGGCAGCGGGTACGCCGTACAGCAGCAGCAGCAGGAAGATGAAAACTTCACCGGCGGCAAACGAGTTCTTGGTGCCCGGGATGCGCACCGGCACCAGGCCAGCCAGCGACGCCACCACGATGCCGACTGCGATCTGCAGCGCCACCATGAGCGGCTGGCCCGCCACGGCGACCAGCGAGCTGACGATCGTCGTTGCGCCGACCAGCGAAATGGTCCACCAGTAGAGCGCGGCACGCGGGTTGTAGTCGGGCATGAACGCGGCGTGGAAGCGCCGCCACGCCGAACCACTCGCCAGCGGCTGCTCGCTTTTCATCACGGCGCCTCGGCGCCTTCGCGCTCGGGCCCGCTCGTGGGCGGCCCGCTCGCGCCAAGCGCCGCCCCGCCGATCGGGAGCAAGCCCTGCTTCGGGCCGCCGTGCGCAAGGCTCATGGCTCGCCCAGCAGGCTGCGGTCGTTGCTGCGCTGGACCGAGGGCTGGCCCGTCTCGCTCATGACCAGGCCTTCGCTGAGCACCAGGCCTTCGCTCATCACCACGCTCTCGCTCAAAACAATTCCCTTCTTTATGCGCAAGCCTTCACTCATGACCAGGCCTTCGCTGATTACCAGGCCCTCGCTGAGCACGATGCCCCGGCGCAGCCTGACACCGCTGCCAGCGTCGAGCCAGCCGGCGAGCGTGGCGGTTGGCATGAACAGGCCGGTGCGGCCGAGGCTGGAGCTTTCGCCCGCGAGGGCCGTCACATCCACCACGCCGGGCGTGAGGAAGACCTGGTCCGATGTTGCCGTGCGCAGGATCGAGCGCACATAGGTGTTGGCGGCGAAACCTTGGCTGGCCGGCCAATACGTCACGCCGCTGCGCTGCACATTGCCCTTGAACCAGGCCAAGCGCGGGTCGTAGATCGGCTGGTAGGCCGTGAACAGCGCATCGCCGCTCACCAGATGGGCGCCGCCCACCGTGACGATGCGGCCCCACGGGAACGTGACGCCGTTGACGGTGCTGCTGGGCACAGGCAGGCTCGCGCCCTCGGCCAACATCGGCGCGCCGGCGGCGATCGAGCCCGCCAAGACAGCGCTGCCGACGTCCTGGCGCAGCGCCTTGGCCAGGCGCACGGCGCCGTCGATGTTGAGCAGGCCGGCGCCTTGTTGCATGAGGTTGTGCCTGGGCAAGGCCTGCGCCGAGTACTGCAGGATCGCCTTGATCAGCGGTGGCGTGAGGCCGGGGTTGGCCTGCAACATGAGCGCAACCGCGCCGCTCACGACCGGTGCCGACACCGAAGTGCCGCTCATCATCATGACCGAGACACCCTGCTGCTGGTTGGCGCCGGGCACGGCCGCGAGCGCCGGGTACAGGGCCGCCAGGCGGTTGTGGGTCTGCATCGAATCGTTGTCGGTGGCGAGCGCGCCGACGATCTTGTTGCCGGGGGCCACCAGGTCGGGCTTGATCAGGTCGTCGTGCACGCGCAGGCCGCTGGCGTCGAACAGCCCGCCGCGCGTCGGGCCGCGCGAGCTGAAGAAGTTGACGCTGTCGTCGCCGCGCGCCAGAGTGGCATGCATGTGCGAGGAGCCCACGGTGATGGCCGAGGGTTCGTTGCCGGGCGAGCCGATCGAGCCGTAGACCTCGGCGCCGTCGGCGCTTTGGCCGAAGTTGCCGGCCGCCACCACCACCGTGATGCCCGCTGCCGTGGCGCTGCGCACCGCGCGCGCCAGCGGGTCGTTGAGGACGGAGTCGGTGGAATCGGCCGC
>JANONH010000078.1:0-2565 GCA_031420735.1 Methylibium sp. | reverse complement strand
GCCCTGCCCCCCGCTGGGCGGGGGGGCCGCGCTCCCGCAAACGCGCCGCTTTGAAATGGGCCCAACCCAAAAAAGCCGGGGTTGGGGGGGGGGGGGGGCGCGACTGTATCCCGGCGTAGGAACTTGTTGAATAGTGAAATTCTGTAAACCGCGAGCGCGGGGGGTCTATCGGTTGCCATGGTGCAGCAGCCACTTAAACTCTTTAGGGCCATGCTTCGCATCCTGCTCGTTTCAGAACATGCATCGTCGAGCTTCGGCGGCGAGGCGGCATTGCCCCTGCATTACTTCAGGGTCTTGCGCCGTCGCGGCTTTGCCGTTTGGCTGGTGGTGCATGAGCGCACCCGCGGCGAGCTCGAGCAGCTCTACCCGAACGACCCCAACATCCACTACGTGCAGGACACGTGGTTCCACCGCATGACCTACCAACTCGGCCGCATCATGCCGGCGCGCGTCGAGTACTTCACCACCGGCTATGCGCGGCGGCTGAGCAGCCAGTGGGCGCAGAAGCGCCTGGCCAGGCGCCTCGTGCAAGAGCGGCAGATCGACGTCGTCCATCAGCCGATGCCGGTTTCGCCGCGCGAGCCGTCTCTGATGTTCGGGCTGGGCGTACCGGTCGTCATCGGGCCGATGAACGGCGGCATCGGCTATCCACCGGCTTTTCAGAGACACCAAAGCCGCGTAATCGATGCGCTGCTCGCTGTCGGTCGCCTGGCTTCGCATGGCCTCAACCGGCTCATACCGGGCAAACTGGAGAGCGCCACCCTGCTGGTCGCCAATGAGCGCACCCGACGCGCCTTGCCGCCCGGTACTCGAGGTCGGGTGGTGGAGCTGGCGGAGAACGGCGTCGATCTCGGCATGTGGGGCAACACTTGCACCGCCGCACAGGAGTCGTCGGCGGCCTTGACTCGATTCGTCTTCCTTGGCCGCCTGGTGGACTGGAAGGCGGTTGACCTGCTGCTGCCGGCGTTTCGCGCCGCCGCTGCGCACGCGCCAATGTCACTCACCATCGTTGGCGACGGGCCCGAACGGGCGCGGCTTGAAGAGACCTGCCGGTCCTGGGGCACCCTGGCCGACGACCAAGCGCTAGCCGGACAGGTGCAGTTCACGGGTTGGCGTTCGCAGCAGGAATGCGCCGACATCCTCAAACAGTCCAGCGCGCTGGTGCTGCCCAGCCTCATGGAATGCGGCGGCGCAGTGGTGCTGGAGGCAATGGCCGCCAGCCGCCCGGTGATCGCCACCGATTGGGGCGGACCGTCCGATTACCTCGACCCTTCATGCGGCATCTTGGTGCCGCCGTCGGACAGAGGTCGGTTCGAGGCGGGCTTGACGGAGGCGATGGTGCGACTCGCCCAGTCGCCCACCCTGCGCGAGCGCATGGGCCGCGCCGGTTACCGCAAGGTGGCCGAGCGCTTCGATTGGGAAGTCAAGGTGGACCGCATCTTGGAGATCTACCGCGACGCGGTCCACGCCGGCGCACCGGGCCGCTCGCTTCAGTCCGCGGTCGAGCCGGGCTAGGGCGGCGCTGCGAGCGTGCGCGGCAGACGACGCCTTTGACCTAGCTGCAGCGCCCGACGATCGAGGCGGTGGCGATCAGTTCTTCGAGCAAGGCCATCGACACCTGGCCCGAAAGGGCGAACGGGTCGAACACCGGTCTCTCGCTGTACTTGAGCAGGATGGAGGGGCTGATGCGGGCGAGGTTGACCTGCCCCATCGTCCACCCGGCAAAGCGCCGCTCGATGATTTCTTCAAAGTACAGCAGGGTTGGGTCGTGGTGGCGCGCATCGCAGGCGATGCGCGCATAGAGGGCATTGACCGTGTCGCGCCCGCCCTCGAGCACTTGCAGGAAGATGCCACCACCGTGGCAGAGGACGCCGGTGATGCCCAGCGGCGGGTTGTGGCTGCGGCAGCGCCCGACGATGGCATCGACCCCCTCGGCCGTCACGGCATCGGCGGCACGGCTGGCATAGAGCAGGCGCACGAGCATGGCGCCTCAGCCTCGCGTGCGCCAGCCACCACAGCGGCCGAGCGGATTGCGGGAAGTCATGCCTTGTCCTTGTTAATGAGCGCCAGGAATTCGCGGCGCAAGTTGGCATCTTTGAGGAAGCTGCCGCGCATGACGCTGTTGATCATCTTGGCTTCCATGTCCTTGACGCCGCGCCAGTTCATGCAGAAGTGGTCGGCCTGCATCACGATGGCCAGGCCGTCGGGGCCGATCTTGTCGGACAGCAGGTCGGCGAGCTGCGTGACCGCCTCTTCCTGGATCTGCGGGCGGCTCATGATCCAGTCGGTCAGGCGCACGTACTTCGACAGGCCGATGAGGTTGGAGTGCTCGTTGGGCATGAGGCCGATCCACACGCGCCCGAGGATGGGACAAAAGTGGTGCGAGCAAGCGCTGCGCACCGTGATCGGGCCAATGATCATCAGCTCGTTCAAGTGTTCCACGTTCGGAAACTCGGTGACCGCCGGCTGCACCGTGTAGCGCCCCTTGAAGACCTCGTTGAGGTACATCTTGGCGACGCGGCGCGCGGTGTCCTGGGTGTTGTGGTCGCTCACGGTGTCGATCAC
>JANONH010000077.1:0-5560 GCA_031420735.1 Methylibium sp. | reverse complement strand
GTCTGCGCCGGGGCGACGGTGATCGAGTCGCCGGTGTGGATGCCCATCGGGTCGAGGTTCTCGATCGAGCAGACGATGATGCAGTTGTCGGCCTTGTCGCGCACCACCTCCATCTCGTACTCCTTCCAGCCGATGAGCGACTCCTCGATCAGCAACTCTTTGCTCGGCGAAAGATCGAGCCCGCGCTTGCAAATTTCCTCGAACTCCGCCGGGTTGTAGGCGATGCCCCCGCCCGTGCCGCCGAGCGTGAAGCTCGGGCGCACCACCACCGGAAAACCGGTACCGCCGATCTCGAGCGCTAGGCTGCGCTGGACCTCGAGCGCCTCCTCCATCGAGTGCGCGATGCCGCTCCTGGCCGACGCCAGGCCGATCTTGGTCATGGCCTGCTTGAACTTGAGCCGGTCCTCGGCTTTCACGATGGCCTCTTCGTTGGCACCGATCATCTCCACGCCCCAGCGCGCCAGCACGCCTTTGCGGTGCAGGTCAAGCGCGCAATTGAGCGCGGTCTGCCCGCCCATGGTCGGCAGCACCGCCATCTTCTCGTCGGGGCGGGCCCGCCGCTCCTTGGCGATGATTTTCTCAACCACTTGCCAGGTCACCGGCTCGATGTAGGTGGCGTCGGCCATGTCCGGGTCGGTCATGATCGTTGCCGGGTTGCTGTTGACGAGGACGACGCGAAAGCCCTCCTCACGCAGCGCCTTGCAGGCCTGGGCGCCGGAGTAATCGAACTCGCAGGCCTGGCCGATGATGATCGGGCCGGCGCCGATGATGAGAATGGTGTGCAGGTCGGTACGCTTGGGCATATTGATTTTCTTTTACCGGCTCGCCATCAGCGCGACGAAACGGTCGAACAGGTAGCCGATGTCGTGCGGCCCGGGCGCCGCTTCCGGGTGGCCCTGGAAACAAAACGCCGGCCGGTCGGTGCGCGCCAGACCTTGCAAGCTGCCATCGAAGAGGCTCACGTGGGTGGGCCGCAAGTTGGCCGGCAAGCTGGCTGCGTCCACCGCGAAGCCGTGGTTCTGGCTGGTGATGCTCACGCGCCCGGTGTCGAGGTCCTTGACCGGGTGGTTGGCGCCATGGTGGCCGAATTTCATCTTGAAGGTCTTGGCGCCCGAGGCCAGGGCGAGAAACTGGTGGCCCAGGCAAATGCCAAAGATCGGCAGGCCGCGTTCGACCAGCTCCCGCGTCGACTCGATCGCATAGCCGCAGGGCTCGGGGTCGCCCGGCCCGTTGCTGAGGAAAACGCCGTCGGGCGCGAGCAGCAAGACCTCGGCGGCCGGCGTGCGCGCCGGCACCACCGTGACCTGGCAGCCGCGGCTGGCGAGCATGCGCAGGATGTTGCGCTTGATGCCGTAGTCGTAGGCCACCACATGATGCTGCGGCGCAGTCTGCTGCCCATAGCCGGGCCCGCTTTCGTCGCCCGCGAGCGACCATTCGGTTTCGCTCCACGCGTAGGGCATGGCAGCACTCACCACCTTGGCCAGATCGAGTCCCGTCATGTCCGGCGCGCCCCGGGCCAGGGCCAGCGCCTGGCTCACCTGCTCGGGCCCGGCCGGCTGCCCGGGCGCGAGCGCCAGGATGCAGGCGTTTTGTGCGCCATGCAGGCGCAGGTGGCGCGTGAGGCGCCGCGTGTCGATGCCCGCAATGGCAACCGTGCGCTCGTCCACCAAATACTGCGACAGGCTGCGCTGGCTGCGGAAATTCGATTCGAGGCGGGGCAAGTCCTTGACGACGAGCCCGGCAGCATGAATGCAAGCGGCTTCCACGTCCTGGTCGTTGACCCCCGTGTTGCCGATGTGCGGATAGGTCAGCGTGACGATCTGCCGGCAATAGCTCGGGTCGGTGAGGATTTCCTGGTAGCCGGTGAGCGAGGTGTTGAACACCGCCTCGCCGACTGTGTGTCCGGGAGCCCCGATGGAATGGCCCTCAAAGGTCGTGCCGTCTTTCAGGACGAGCAGGGCAACTGGCAGTTCAGGCAGCACGAATGACTCCGTCTTTGCACGCGCCGACCCGGCCTTGGCAGGCTCAGGGCGGTGGTCTTCCAGTGGGAGTACCAGCGGGAGAAGGGGCTGCCTGCGAAAGCCTTCGCAGGCATTTGCGTAGGCCTTCATAAGCAGCGGGCGGGCGCGAGCGGGGTGATGCAAAAAAACCGTCGGAGTATAACGACCCACGTGCGTGGGCCCTTCGTCCTCGGCCACTGCGCCCCGAGTGCGCCGGCGAGCGAAGCGGCTTGCGTGCCCGACTCGCTGGGGCGGCCTCTACGAACCCCCTTCCCCGCGGCGGCCCTATTGCAGGGCGGCGATGCCCGCACGGGCGATCTGCGCGTCCTCGGACGACTTGACGCCACTCACCCCGACGGCACCCACGCACTGCCCGGCCACCAGCACCGGGACCCCGCCTTCGAGCATGCCCTCCAGCGCGGGGACGCTCAGGAACGAGGCCCGGCCCTGGTTGATCATTTCTTCATAGATGCGGCTCTCGCGCCGTCCGAGCGCGGCGGTGCGTGCCTTGGCCGGGGCGATGTGCGCGGACACCGGTGCTGCGCCGTCCAGGCGCTGCAGCCACAGCAGATGCCCACCGTCGTCGACGATGGCGATCGTGACGGCCCATTGGTGCATCAGCGCCTCGGCTTCGGCGGCTGCCGCCATCCGCTTGGCATCGGCAAGGCTCAGGTAAGGCTTGGTTTGCATGACAGAGAACTCCGACAAAGTTTGGCTTTGCGCCAATGTAAGGCCTGCGGAAGCTACTACGCCACGGAACTAGAACCGCGCGGCGTGCTCAAATGCGGCATTGAAGTCTTTCCCAGACTAGGAGGTTTTCCAATGAACGAGACCCTGCAAAACGCTTACGGCGGCTCTGGCACGCTTGGCGCCGAGCGCAATCGCGTCCTGCGCAACACCTATTGGCTGCTGGCCATTTCGATGTTGCCCACGGTGGCGGGCGCCTGGGTCGGCGTTGCGACCGGCTTCAGCTTCTTCGCCGGCAACCCATTCATCGGCTTCCTGCTCTTCATGGGCATCGCCTTCGGTTTTTTCTTCGCGATCAACAAGTTCAAGAATTCGGGCATCGGCGTCGCGCTGCTGCTCGGCTTTACCTTCTTCATGGGCCTGATGCTCTCGAGGCTGATCGGTGCCGTACTCGGTTTCTCCAACGGCGCCAGCCTCATCGGCATGGCCTTCGGTGGCACCGCGATCGTGTTCTTCGGCATGGCCACCCTGGCCACAACGCTCAAGCGCGACATCTCCGGCATGGGCAAGTGGCTGATGGTCGGCGTGATCGGCCTCATCGTGGCGAGCGTGGCCAACATCTGGCTGCAGATGCCCGCTTTGATGATGACCGTTTCGGTGCTGGCCATCGTGATCTTCTCGGCCTTCATCCTGTATGACCTCAAGCGCATCATCGACGGCGGCGAGACCAACTACGTCACCGCCACGCTGTCGGTCTACCTGAGCGTCTACAACGTGTTCCAGAGCCTGCTCAGCCTGCTGGGCATCTTCGGCGGCGAGCGCGAATAAAGCGCCCGCCCGCGCCCTGCGCATCGGGCGCGGCGCTTCAAGCCAGAAGGCCCCGCATGCGGGGCCTTTTACTTTGGCGCCGACGCAAGCATGGTGCAGCCGCCGCAAATCGGCCTGCATTTCCACGGCGCGCACAGCGTCGGCCGGTGCCCCCCCTTCCCTCACCCGAGCGGCTGGCGCTCGAACACCGCGATCGACTCCACATGCGCGGTGTGCGGGAACATGTCGATCGCGCCGGCCGCCGTGCAGCGGTAGCCGCCCTGGTGCACCAGCAGCGCCGCGTCGCGCGCCAGTGTGGCCGGGTTACAGCTGACGTAGACGATGCGCGTCGGAGGCGACCAGTCCGGCGTGGGGGGCGGCTGTTGCAGCGCTTCGACCAGCGCCTTGACCAGGGCGAACGCGCCTTCGCGCGGCGGATCGATGAGCCACTTGTCGGCCCGGCCCCAGGCCAGCAGGTCGGCCGCACTCAGCTCGAACAAATTCTTCGCGGCGAATTGCGCCTTGTGCGCGAGTCGGTTGCGCTGGGCGTTGTCGCGCGCCCGCGCGACCAGCGATTCGCTGCCTTCGACACCGAGCACTTCGCGCGCGCGGCTGGCGATCGGCAGCGTGAAATTACCCAGACCGCAAAACCAGTCGATCAAGCGCTCGTGGCCTTGCACCGCGAGCAGGCGCAGCGCGCGCGACACCATCGCCAGGTTAATGGCGTGGTTGACCTGGGTGAAGTCGGTGGGTCGAAACGGCATCACGACACCGAACTCCGGCAGGGAATAGGCCAGCTCCGGGCCGAGCTCGTCGAGCCGCTGCAGGCTGTCCGGGCCCTTGGGCTGCAGCCACCACTGGACGGCGTGCTGGGCTGCAAAGCGCTCGAGCCGCGCCACGTCGTCTGCACACAGCGGCTCGAGGTGGCGCAGCACCAGGGCGGTAACGTGTACGTGCCCGCTTTGGCCGATTGCCAGCTCGATCTGGGGCAAGCGGTCGCGCGCGGCCATGCCGGCGATGAGTTCGCGCAGCGGCAGCAGCATTGCGCTCACGTGCGGCGGCAGGATTTCGCAACTCGTCATGTCGGCCACGTAGCTCGACTTGCGCTCGTGAAAGCCCACCAGCACCACGCCCTTTTTCTGCACGTAGCGCACCGACAGCCGAGCGCGCAGGCGGTAAGCCCACGGCGGCCCTTCGATCGGCCGCAGCATCCGCTCGGGTTTGAGCTTGCCGAGGTGCCACAGGCTGTCTTCGAGGGCACGCTGCTTGACGGCCACTTGCGCGGCCACGTGCAAATGCTGCATCTTGCAGCCACCGCACAAGCCAAAAAACTTGCAGCGCGGCGCAACGCGCTGCGAGCTCTCGCGCCGTCGCGCCAGCACCGTCGCCTGCTCCCAGTTGTTCTTGCGACGCACCACCGCGACCTGCACCTGTTCGCCGAGCAAGGCGCCGTCGATGAACACCACCTTGCCTTCGGCGTTGCGCGCCACGCCCTGCGCGTCGAGGTCGAGCGAGTCGACCGTCAACCATTCGTCCGGTGCCGTCATGTGCCGGATTATCCGGGCCGAGCGCCGGCGCCCGGTAGCAGGGCTGCGCTCAAGACGACGGCCAGGCCGCGAGGAACTCCGCCCAGTGCGGCTCGGCGTCGCCCACGAGCCCCGCCAGCGTGGTTTTCACGAAGTCGATCTCGCGCCCGTACTCCGCTTCGCTGACGACTGCGCGCATCTTCTGGAACCGGCAGTAGAGTAAATAGGTGTTCATCGCGTCGCATTCACAGTAGCGGCGAATCTCCTCGAGCCGGCCGGCCTGAAAGGCGGCGAAGACGGCCGAGCCGTCCATGCCCAGCTTGCCGGGGAAGCCGCACAGCTTGGCCATCGCGTCCAGCGGTGCGCTCGCACGCGGCTGGTACATCGCCAGCAAGTCCATCAGGTCGAGATGGCGCGTGTGATAGCGGCCGATGTAGATGTTCCACTTGAACTCGCGGTCGTCCTCGCCCAAGTCCCAGTACTTGCCGGCCTCCACCCCGTGGCGCAGGCCGCGCCAGTGCAGCACCGGCAAGTCGAAGC
>JANONH010000076.1:0-2650 GCA_031420735.1 Methylibium sp. | reverse complement strand
CCGGGCTCGCCGGTGATGAGGGCGAAGCCGCCCTCGCGCGCCAGATGCTCGACGCGCCAGCTGAAGTGCTCGAGCCTGGGGGTGACGAGCAGCGCTTCGGTCGGGACCTCGGGCGAGAACGGGTTCCACTTGAGGCCATGGAGCGAGAGCAGCTTGGGGTTCACGGCGTCTCCTCGGGGTTGGGGTGGTGGGGCTCGACTTCCGGTTGGGGTAGATAGGCGGGCGGCAGGCCGGTGGCGGCGTAGTCGGTCATGAGCTGGCGCAAGAGCGGCGCGATGCCGGACTGCGGCGGTGCGGCAAGGGTCGCGGGATCGAGCAGGGCCGCCGGCAGCGCGCGCCGTCGGCCGTCGGCGGTATGGGTCTTGTCGAGCGGGTAGAGCCGGGCGAGCACGGTGCCGGTCCGTTCATCGACCAGGTGGACGTGGGTGAGATCCCAGCTGGCGTAGCGCACCGCGATGCGCGACAGCAGGCGGTAGCGAGCGGGGATCTCGAAGCGCTGGCCGGCGAGGGTCACGGTGCCGTCGCTCCTGCGCTGAGTGCGATGCTCCTCGGTGGTGAAGGCGAGCCGCAGCGCGTTGCTGCCGGGGCTCGGACGACCGACGTCGGGTCCGGCCAGAGCGCGTTCGAGCGGCGTCTGGCGGGTCTCGGAGTGGACGGTGCGCTGGTACTCCATCTCGACCCACGCCTGGGTGGCGTCGTTCAAGGCCGACAGCGTGAGATCGGCGACGCTCTCGAGCATCGCCACGAGACGTCCCTCGACCTGGGCCCAGAACACTTCCTGTTTGGCATTCTGGTAAGGCGAGTGTGGCAGTGTCGGCTGATGGACGATGCCGAGGCGGGCGAGGCCCTGCGTGAACTCGGCGGAGAGCATCGCCGCACCGTTGTCGCTCATGAGGGCGCGGGGCAAGGCCCGCTTCTGGAACGCCTGCGCGAGGCCGTGTACCAGCTGCTCGGTGGTCTCGGCCAGGGACCACTGCACATGGCAGGCGAGCCGCGAGCGGTCGTCGATGACGCCGAGCAGCAGCGGTGTCACCCACGCGCCGGCGGGGGTCAGCACCTTCTTCGAGCCGTGGTGAAAGTCGAGGTGCCAGAGGCCATGGACGTGCTCGGCCTCGAAGCTCCTGACCTCACGCTGCTCGAGCCGTGCCGCGGCGCGTCGTCCGCCCGGGGTGTCGGGGAAGCGGCGTCGCTTGATGAGCCCGTGGGCCTTCATGAAGCGCCGGATCGAGGCGTACGAGGGCAAGGGACCCACGGTCGCCTCGGCGCGCACCCGAGCGGCGAGGTTGCCGTAGTGCAGGAAGTAGCTCCAGCGCGGGTGCTCGGCGTATTGATCGAGCAGTGCCTGGCGCAACGACTCGCCCACCGCGGTTTGCCGCCCGGCGTCGCTGCGTACCTTGCGTCGCAACACACCGACCGGATCGACGGTGGCGCGACGCGCCCGGTGGAACCAGCGCTCGATCGTCGAGCGGCCGAACTGGGTGGGCTCACCGGTGACCGGATGCAGCCACGACCTGGCCGCCAGTGCGACCAGCGCGGCCTCGAGTTCGCCGGGCGCCGGCGGGGCCGCCAGCAACGGGCCGACCACCGAGAACCGCAGGTGCGCCCAGCGTTCGTGGACCGGGGGCTTGGGGGACTCGTTCATGGGTGCGCTCCTTTCGTTCGCGATCTCGCTCGCGAGGTCGGAGCCCACCCTGGGCGGCGGCGAGCGGGAGCGCAGCGCGCATCTTCTGCGGGTCGGCCGCGCGCTCCCGCCGTCCCTCACATAACGCCGGCCGCAGTGGTGATCGGGGACAGGAAGCGCAACCCCGCAATGAGCTGTGCGCGCAGGTCGCCGGCGAAGCGTTGCAGCAGCCCGCCGGGCAGCGCGGGGGCGGTCACCGGCGTGCGCAGTTGGCCGCGGGCGCTCCGCCAGAACGGGCTCTCGGCAAACACCTCGTGCCACCACCGCCGCCACCGCGCCAGCGTGCGTGCGCTCAGCCCCAGCCAGACGCGCAGTTGTCGCACCTCGGCGCGCCGCGCACCTTCACCCAGCGCCGTGATCGCGACCATCGCCGCGCCCACGTAGACCCGGCGCCCCAGGAAGCGGACCGACGGCGGGGTCGCCCGTCGCCGACAACCCTCGACGGCGCAGCACAAGCTCAGCCGCTGCGTGTGCGCGACCATGAGCTCCTGCGGTATGCCGCGCGGCTTGCGCGGGTAGTCCGCCCGATCGAGCCGCCCCCCGCACCGCCCACACCCCCCGGCCTGAGTCGATCCCGCCAGATCCACATCGAACCGCAACAGCAACACGTACAGCCCCGCATCCGCCAGCACGTTCTGGTACAGTGTGGGCCTCCTCTTTCTTGGTCGAAAAAGGAGAACACCCCCTTGGGGCGCTTTTCGCAAGCGCTCCCGAGGGGGCTTCTGTTTGCCCACGCTTCTTGAGGGCGGATCCGCCTATGCCATCAACAACCGTGCTCGCAGTACCCCGGCATCCCCTCGATTATCTTGCTCACGCTGACACGCCGTCCGCCATGGGCCCCTACTCCATGAAGTCCAACTCGATCGACGCCGATCACTATCCTGCCCTATCGAACAATCACCACACTCCGCGTGTACGCAATCCCACCGATTCGCACGAGGCAGAAGTAAAGCCCAGACGGAACCGAGC
>JANONH010000075.1:0-4155 GCA_031420735.1 Methylibium sp. | reverse complement strand
CCAGGTGGTGGACCTGATGGCGCGGCAGTTCACGCAACACCCCGGCAACTACCTGGCGTTCTTCAGCAGCTTCGACTACCTCGAACAGGCGGCCAAGCGGCTGAGCGAGCGGCAGCCGTCGCTGCCGCAATGGCGCCAGGCGCGGGCGATGGACGAAGCCTCGCGCCGCGGCTTCCTCGAGCGGTTTGCGGCCGGCGGCCAGGGGCTCGGCTTCGCCGTGCTGGGCGGTGCGTTTGCGGAGGGCGTGGACCTGCCGGGCAGCCGCCTGATCGGCGCCTTTATCGCCACCCTGGGCTTGCCGCCGGTGACGCCGGTGCAGCAGCAGATCCGCATCCGGCTCGACGCCTTGTTCGGCAGCGGACATGGCTATGCAGATTTGGTACCCGGCCTGCAGAAAGTGGTACAAGCCGCCGGCCGCGTGCTGCGCACGCCCGAGGATCGCGGCTGGCTGTGGCTGATCGACGACCGCTACGGCCGCGCCGAGGTGCGCAGCTTGCTGCCGGCATGGTGGCGCTTCGGGCCTTGAGTTCGCCGAAAACGCGCCCCGGCCTGAGCCGCTCGGCGCCGATCTCGGCAGCAGTGCCGGGCACGGCCCTCAGCTAGCAAGCCCCGGCGCGAGCACCGTCGCGCGCGCCCGCTCCACCACGCCGTTGCCGACCCGTCCCGCCAGCGCCACCGCGCCGCCGGCGGCGAGCATGCGCTCGAACGCCTGGCGCACGTCGGCCGCTGTCACCGCCTGCAGCCGATCCACCCGCTCGATGCGCGAGCGCATGCGCCCGAGCACGAACAGGTCGAGTGCTGCGGCCTCCAGGCGCCGCGTGGGGCGCTCCATGTCTTGCCAACTGCGCACCGCAAGCTGGTTCTTGGCGCGCTCCAGGCCCACCGCGCCCACGCCGTCGCGCGCATGCGCGAGCAAGAGTCGCATCACTTCGCAAAAGAACTCGTCGACATTCTTCGGCGCGGTCGACGCCTCCACCACGAACTGCCCGCAGAGCTCCATGACGTCGGCCGAACAGGCGGCGTAATAGACCAGGCCACGCCGCTCGCGGATCTCGTCCATCAGCGGCGAACTCATGCCTTCGCCAAACACCGCCGCACTGACCACGCTGGCGGCGTGGTCGCCGCTCAGCGCCGGGATCGGAAAACCCAGCACCACGTGCGTCTGCCCATAGCCCGCCAGACGCCGCGACTTGATGCCGCCCACCCAGGCCGGCGCCGCCACCACGTTCTCGCTGCCCCGCGGTAAAGCGCCGAAGGCCGCATGGGCGTCGCGCAGCACCTGCTCGGGCTCGACCGGTCCCGCCACGCCGACCACCACGTTGGCGCCGCTGTACTGCCGCTGCACGTACTCCTGCAGGGCCGAGCGCGTGAAGCGTTCGATGTTGCGCCGCGTACCGATGACCGGCTGCGCGAGCGCATGGTCGTCGCCGAAGCAGGCCTTGTCGAAGAGCTTGAAGGCCGACGCGAGGCCGTCGTCTTCGTCTTCGGCGAACTCGTGCAGCAGCACCTGGCGCTCGCGCTCCAGTTCGGCTTCTGGAAAGCTGCCGTTGCAGACGATGTCGCCGAGCATGCGCACGAAGCTGCCCGCATCGCGCGCCAGGCCGCGCATGTGAAAAGCCGAGTGGTCCTTGTCGGTGTGCGCATCCACCTCCGCGCCCAGGCGCTCGGCGTCGAGGTTGATGCGCTGGCAATCGCGTTCGTGCGTGCCCTTGAAGACCATGTGCTCGACCACGTGGCTGATGCCGTTCTGCGCGCTGCTCTCATGCTGGCTGCCGCTGCGCACGAACACGCTCACCGCCGCGGTGTGCAGGTGAGGCAGGCTGAGAGTGACGACGCGCACGCCGTTGGGCAGGGTCGCCAGGGTGGTGTCGGGATCGCTTGGGTGGGTCATCGTGGCTCGGGGTGCGCCGCACGCTCTGCAGGGCGCACGGCGATCGGGTCTGCATTCGGGTCATGACAGCGCCTGGGCGGGCCTGTTTATGCGTGGCGGCAGCGGCACGACGGTGCGACAGCGCCGTGCGCTCAGCCCGCCGCGCGGCCACGCTGCTTCACAGGACTTTACTTTCTCTGCGCCCCCGGGCCGTCAACTGTGCCGCGCAGCCACCGTTGATTCACACGGGCGAGCGAATGATTCGCCCAAGGAGCGCAGCGTGACTTCTATCAATCGACTTGCAAAGATCGGTGTGGCCGTCGTCATGGCCGCGGCCCTCGGCGGTTGTGTCGTGCACCCCCTGCACGGCGTGGTCCGAGGCGGTCACGGCCACAGCCATGGCGATCACCATCAGGCCGAGCGCCACCCGGGCCATTCAGGGCACGGCGACTCACACCACGACGACCGGCGACGCGGGCGCCATTAGGCCCTGCACCCCAAGGCGCCTGGGCACTCGCTCCGGGCGCGTAAGTCGACGCAGCACTTGCCGATTCGCCGCAGGCCCACGAACCGGCTGATCGGCAGCGCCGCGGACCGGCCCTGATGGGCCGCCAGCGGAGCACGCGGGGGAGCGGCGAAGCCGCAACAAGGCGCCTCACGCCAGTTGCTCCCCGCGCTCTGCGCGACCCCCGACGCACCGGCGCGCCCAGCAGCCGCCGCGCCCCGGCTTCGCCGGGTCGCCAGCGGCGCCCCCTGGGGGGAGCGGCGAAGCCGCAACGGGGGGATCCAATCTATGCGGTGACGAAGCCTTCGTAGCCGCTCGCCTTGACGTCCTCGCAGGTCTGCCGGTAGGGGCCCACGCCGCCGGCATAGGCGAGCAGGGTGCGCTGCTTGCCCTTGACGTTGGCGCCGGTGTACCAGGAGTTGTTGGTCTTGCCCACCAGCGTCTGGGCGGCCACTTCGACGTGGTGCGCGACCCACTTCGACTCGGTCTCGGCGCTCGGCTCGATGGAGCGGTGGCCGGTGGCGCGCACGTAGTCGATGCAGTCGGTGATCCAGTCGACCTGCTGCTGCACGCAAGTGGGCACGTTGCAGAACGCCGCCGCCGGCGAAAACGGCGCCATGGTCATGAACATATTGGGGTAGCCGTGCACCTGCAGGCCCATGGTGGTGCGGATGCCCTCTTCGGCCCAGGTGTCCCTGAGCAGCACGCCGTCGCGGCCGCGGATGTCGACCCGGGTGAGCGAGCCGGTGCCGGCGTCGAAGCCGGTGGCGAAGATGAGGATGTCGAGTTCGTGCTTGGCCGCGGAGGTTTCGAGGCCGGTTTGCGTCATGCGCTCGATCGGGGTCTTGCGGGTGTCCACCAGCAGCACGTTGTCGCGGTTGAAGGCTTCGTAGTAGCCGGTCTCGAGCGGCACCCGGCGGGTGCCGAAGCCGTGGTCCTGGGGCGCCAGCATTTCGGCCACCTTCGGGTCCTTGACCCGCGCGCGGATGCGCTCGCGCACGAACTCGGAGAACACTTCGGAGACGGCTTCTTCGAAGAACACTTCCTTGACACTGCCGACCCAGAAACCGAGCGAGCCGTCGTCCCACAGCTTTTGAAGCATGTGTTGCTGTTCAGCGGGCGAATAATCGTGGAAGTTCTTGTCGGAGAAGTCGAAGTCGAAGCCGGCGAAGGTGTTCTGCACGCGCTGCTTCAGTTCCGGGTAGCCGGCCCGCAGCGTTGCGCGCATGTCGTCGTCGTACTTCGGGTTGCGCATCGGGATGGAGTAGTTGGCCGTGCGCTGGAACACCGTGAGGTGCTTGACCTGGCTGGCAATCGTCTGGATCACCTGAATGCCGGTGGCGCCGGTGCCGATGACGCCGACGCGCTTGCCGGTGAGGTCGATGCCCTCTTTGGGCCAGGCTGCCGTGTGCAGGGTCTGGCCCTTGAAGTTCTCGAGGCCGGGGATCGCCGGCGTGACCGGCGCCGACAGGCCACCACTGGCCATGACAAGGAACTGCGCCGAAACCTGCTGGCCCGACTCGGTGGCGATGGTCCAGCGTTGGGTGGCTTCGTCGAAGGTGGCCGCCTTCACGCGGGTGTTGAACTGGATGTCTTCGCGCAGCTTGAACTTGTCGGTGACGAAGTTGAGGTAGCGCTCGGTCTCGTCCTGCGCGGGGAAGCGTTCGCTCCAGTTCCACTCGGCGAGCAGTTCGTCGGAGAACCAATACTGGTAGATCTCGGACTGCGAATCCACGCGTGCGCCGGGGTAGCGGTTCCAGAACCAAGTGCCGCCCACACC
>JANONH010000074.1:0-5092 GCA_031420735.1 Methylibium sp. | reverse complement strand
CGCGCCGCCGCTGCGACGCCCCCGCACTGCCAGTGGCCGACTGCGAGTCTGTGCAGCAGCAGCGGCCGGCCAGCCGGCGAAGCCGGCCGATCGGCGCTGCGGCACGCTCAGCTCACGCCAGCCGAAAACACGCTCAAGTCTTGCGGGCCGCCGCGCTCGAGCGCGCGCTTGTAGCCCGGGCGTGCACGCAGGCGCTCAACGTAGGCCTGTAATCCGGGGTAAGGGCGCAGCCGCCCGCGGCATTCGGCGAACTCGAAGGTCCAGCCCAGGTTGATGTCGGCGCCAGAAAAACCCGACGCCAGCAGGTACTCCCGGTCGCCGAGCGAGCTCTCGACGTATTTCAGGTTTTTCTCGAGCTCGACGTCGAAGAAGCTCTTGAGGGCCTCGTTGCCGCCAGCGGTCCAGGCGTAAACCAGGTCCAGAACCAAGCCGGGAAAGACGGTGCCCTCGGAGAACGCGAGCCATTGCAGATACGCGGCGTAGTCCTTGGACCCGGGGCTGCGGCTGAGGCGCCCATCGGCCAGGGTGTGGCAGATGTATTCCATGATCGCCTCGGTCTCGGCGATCACGAGGCCGTCGTGGTCTGCGACCGGCGACTTGCCCAGCGGGTGCACGCTGCAGAGAGATTCGGGCGAACGCTGCGTCTCCGGGTGGCGCTGGTGCTTGACGACCGCGTAGTCGAGGTCGAGCTCTTCGCACAGCCACAGGATGCGCTGTGAACGTGAGTTGTTTAGGTGGTGGACGGTCAGCATGGATGGATTCCTTCACAAGTGGGCCGCTTTGCACCTCGCACGCGGCCAGAGCCACGCGAGTGTATGGTGCCGTCGTCCCCGTGGATGGCGTGCTCGGCCCGTTCGACGGCGACCCAGTGAACGTGCATGGCTTGGGCTTCGCACGCCACGGCAAGCGGCTCGCGGCGATGGCGGTCACGGCCAACGCCGCCGTGCCGATCGCCCGACATCGGGCGTGCCGCTCGGCTTGGCCTTCAGACCGGGGTCTTTATCAGCAGGCACACGGCGCGCGCCTCGATGGCACGGCCCTCGCCCACCGGCCCCATGCCTTCGGCCGTCTTGGCTTTCACGTTTACCTGCTCGGGAGCCACGCCCAGGCAGGCGGCGATGCAGCCGACCATGGCGGGGATGTGCGGCGCCATGCGCGGCGCTTGCGCCACGATGGTGGCGTCGACATTGCCCACCGACCAGCCGGCGTGGCGCACGCGCTCATGGGCTTCGGTGAGCAGGCGGCGCGAGTCGGCGCCGGCGAAACGGGGGTCGGTGTCGGGGAAATGGCGGCCGATGTCGCCCAGCGCCGCGGCGCCAAGCAGGGCGTCGGTGATGGCGTGCAGCAGCGCGTCGGCGTCCGAGTGGCCCACGAGGCCGTGGCTGTGCGCGATCTCCACGCCACCGAGCATGAGTTTGCGCCCGGCGACCAGGGCATGCGTGTCCCAGCCCTCGCCGATGCGAAAACCGAGCGGCGGTGTTGGGTTCATGAGCGCGTCCCGAGCAGGCGTTCGGCCAGCTCGAAATCGGCTGGCCAGGTGAGTTTGAAGTTTTCCGGTGAACCCGCTACCAGGCGCGGCGCATGGCCCAGGCGCTCGATGGCGCTTGCCTCGTCGGTGGCCGAGTCGCCGGCCTCTGCAAGCGCACGGCGCAGCAGGCCGATGCGAAACATCTGCGGCGTCTGCGCCTGCCACAGCCCGCCGCGATCGAGCGTCGCTTCGGCGCGCGCGCCAGCCTCGCGCGCCGCCTGGCCGACGCTCGAGGCTCGCGCACGCTTGAGCGTGTCGGCCAGCGGCAGGGCGAGCAGGCCGCCGACGGCGTCGTGCTCGCAGGCGGCGATGAGGCGCTCCACGTCGTCCGGCCTCACCAGGCAACGCGCGGCGTCGTGCACCAGCACCCACTCGTCGTCGAGCGCGCCGCGCTCGCAGAGCGCGACCAGACCGTTGGCGACGCTGGCCGCCCGGCTGGCGCCACCCACGCGCTCGGCCCAGCACCTGAAGCCGCCCGCATGGCGCTCGAACTCGCGGTCGTCGCCGGCCAGCACGACGAGCGTCGCCGAGAGGCGTTGCACGGCGCCCAGCGCCGCCAGCGTGTGCGCTACGACGCTTTGCCCGGCGATGTGCCGGTACTGCTTGGGGCCCTCGCTGCCGGCGCGCTCGCCGCGCCCGGCGCAGGGCACGAGCGCGAAACAACGGCTGGCCACAATGGGCGTGCTCACCATTGCAGCGGCGTCATGGCGGCCCGGCACATCGGCGGCGACGCTGTGCCAGCCTCGGCGCAATGGCCGATCCGGCACGCTTGACGCAGCGAAGGGTGCAGGGCCTGGTGCCGCTCGGCCGTCGCCGGCTTTGCGGCCCAAAGTTGGCGGATCTTTTGGACGTTGTGCGGTTGCAAGGGGCGCTTACCGAAGCATGGACTCGCGCAAATATAGCGCGCCGCCACGGCCGGCCATGCCGCCGCAGTGCCGGCGCAAGGCCTTGCGGCGACCGAGCGCAGCACCCGCCTACCTACAATCGCCCAGCACCTTGCGCTCCTGCCGCACGGCGCCCCCTCGAGCCGCCCCAACCCATGCAACTGCCCACCCCCGCACCCGGCAAACGCCACACCCTCGCGCGACCCACGGGCTCGGCCGACGCGCTGCTGCTGGCGCAATTTGCCCTGGCCGGCAAGGCCGCTGCGCGGCGCACCGCCATCGTCACGGCCGAGCCGGCCGACACCCAGCGCCTGCAGGACGAGTTGGCCTTCTTCGCGCCGGGCCTGCGCATCGCCGTGTTCCCCGACTGGGAGACCCTGCCCTACGACAATTTTTCGCCGCACCAAGACCTGATCTCGGAGCGGCTCGCCACACTCTGGCGCATTCGCCAGGCGCGCGCCGAAGATGCCGTCGATGTGGTGCTCATGCCGGCGACCACGGCCATGGTGCGCCTGGCGCCGCCCGCCTTTCTGGCCGCCTACACCTTTAACTTCGCGCAGAAGCAAAAGCTCGACGAAGCGGGCCTGAAGGCCCAGCTCACGCTGGCCGGCTACCAGCACGTGAGCCAAGTCGTCTCGCCGGGCGAATACGCGGTGCGCGGCGGCCTGATCGACATCTTCCCCATGGGCTCGACGGTGCCCTACCGCGTGGACCTGTTCGACAACGAGGTCGACTCGATCCGCACTTTCGACCCCGACACCCAACGCAGCCTCTACCCGGTGCCCGAGGTGCGGCTTTTGCCCGGGCGCGAGTTCCCGATGGACGAAGCCGCGCGCACCGCGTTTCGGGCCCGCTGGCGCGAGCGCATCGAGGGCGACCCGACCCGCTCGCGCATCTACAAGGACATCGGCGCGGGCATCGCCACGGCGGGCATCGAGTTCTACCTGCCCTTGTTCTTCGACGAGACCGCAACCGTCTTCGACTACCTCGGCGCCGAAGCCCGCGTGGTGCTGCACGGCGAGGTGGACAGCGCGCTGCAAAAGTTCTGGGGCGAAACGCGCGAGCGGCACCGCTTCTTGCAGCACGACCCCGAGCGGCCGATCCTTGCGCCGCAGGCGATCTACCTGTCGCCGGAGGAGTTCTTTGCGCGCAGCAACGAGCATGCGCAGTTGTCGCTGCGCGGCGAGCGCCAGAGCGACGAGCCGCAGTGGGCGAGCGCCCTGCCCGACCTTTCGGTGGAGCGCGGCTCGCCCGACCCGCTGCGCAAGCTCGAAGCGCACCTCACGGCCACGGCCGCTTCGAAAAGCCGCGTGCTGCTGGTGGCCGAGAGCGAAGGCCGGCGCGAGAGCCTGCTCGAGTTGCTGCGCGATCACAAGCTCGAGCCGCCCGCGGTCGATTCGCTCGCGGCGTTCGAGGCGAGCGAGCACCGCTACGCCATCACCGTGGCGCCGCTCGCGGCCGGTTTTGCGTGGGCCCGCGGCGAGGGCGCAGCACCGATCGACATCGTCACCGAAACCGAACTGTTCGACGCCGCCCCCACCGTGCGGCGCCGGCGCAAGCAAGAGCAGACCAGCGACGTCGAATCGCTGATCAAAGACCTCGCCGAGCTAAAGCTCGGCGACCCGGTGGTGCATGCCAACCACGGCATCTGCCGCTATGTTGGCCTGGTGCACATCGACCTCGGCGACGGCAACACCGAGTTCCTGCACCTTGAGTACGCCGACAAGGCCACGCTCTACGTGCCGGTGGCGCAGTTGCAGCTCATCAGCCGCTACACCGGCGTGAGCGCCGACGAAGCGCCGCTGCACCGCCTGGGCTCCAACCAGTGGGACAAGGCCAAGCGCAAGGCCGCCGAGCAGGTGCGCGACACCGCCGCCGAGCTGCTCGACCTCTACGCGCGCCGCGCCGCGCGCGAGGGCTTCGCGTTTCGCTTTTCGCCGCAAGACTACGAAGCCTTCGCGGCGAGTTTCGGTTTCGAAGAAACGCCCGACCAGCGCGCCGCCATCCATGCCGTCATACAAGACATGGTGTCGCCGCGCCCGATGGACCGCCTGGTGTGCGGCGACGTCGGCTTTGGCAAGACCGAGGTGGCCTTGCGCGCGGCCTTCGTGGCCGTGACCGGCGGCAAGCAGGTGGCCGTGCTCGCCCCCACCACGCTGCTGGCCGAGCAGCACTACGCCAACATCTCCGACCGCTTCGCGCGCTGGCCGGTCAAGGTGGCCGAGATGTCGCGCTTTCGGTCGACCAAGGAGATCAAGGCCGCGCTCGCGGGCCTGGCCGACGGCACCATCGACATCGTGATCGGCACCCACAAGCTGCTCTCGCAAGACACCAAGTTCGCCAACCTCGGCCTGCTCGTCATCGACGAAGAGCACCGCTTCGGCGTGCGCCACAAAGAGGCGATGAAGGCGCTTAGAGCCGAGGTCGACGTGCTCACCCTCACCGCCACGCCGATCCCGCGCACGCTGGGCATGGCGCTCGAAGGCTTGCGCGACCTCTCCGTCATCGCCACCGCGCCGCAGCGGCGCCTGGCCATCAAGACCTTCGTGCGCAGCGAGTCCAGCGGCACCATCCGCGAGGCGGTGTTGCGCGAGTTGAAGCGCGGCGGCCAGGTCTACTTCCTGCACAACGAGGTGGAGACGATCGAGAACCGCCGCCGCAAGCTCGAAGAGCTGATCCC
>JANONH010000073.1:0-3009 GCA_031420735.1 Methylibium sp. | reverse complement strand
GCCCCGTCTTGAACGAGGTGTAGAGCCGCGTCATGGTGCGCCGGATGTCGTTGGACAGGGCGTCCGGCGCCTGCATCTTTTTCATGTCGGCATCGCTCGGAAACACCGACGGGTTGTTCGCCACCTCGGGCTTGACGAAGGGGCGCGAGGCCTTGTTCGGGTTGGCGTAGAACACCTTGTTGGTCAGGCTCGCATGCACCTCGGGGCGCAAGATGTAGTCGATGAACTTGTGCGCATTGTTCGGGTGCGGCGCGTCGACCGGCACCACCATGACGTCGAAGAACAGCACGCCGCCAGTCGAGGGAATCAGGGCCTGGATGTTCTGGCCGGTCTTGCCGTCGATGGCGCGCTGGCGGGCGATGTTGATGTCGCCCGACCAGCCCAGCGCCACGCAGATGGAGCCGTTGGCCATGTCGTTGATGTAGCCGGACGAACTGAACAAGGTAATGTGGGGCCGCACGCTCTTGAGCAGCGGCGCGACGCCGCCGTAGTCGGCCTGCGAGCGTGAGTAGGCGGGCTTGCCCAGGTAATGCAGCGCCGCCGGCACGACTTCGGTGGCGGAGTCGAGAAAGCTCACGCCGCAGCTCTTGAGCTTGGAGACGTACTCGGGCTTGAACAGCAGATCCCAGGCGTTTTGTGGCATGGGCAGGCTGCCGAGCGCGGCCTTGACCTTCTCGACATTGATGCCCACGGTGGTGAAGCCCCACAACCAGTTGACCTGGAACTGGTTGCCCGGGTCGAGCTTGGCGAGTTGCTCTTGCAGCACCGGGTCGAGGTTCTTGTGGTTGGGCAGCTTGGCCTTGTCGAGCTTCATCAGCAGGCCGCCGTCGGCCTGCAGCTTGGCCCAGTAAGAGGAGGGCACCACGACGTCGTAGCCGCTCTTGCCGGCCACCAACTTGGCGTGGACGATTTCGTTGGTGTCGAAGTTGTCGTAGCGCACCGCAATGCCGGTTTCCTTCTCGAAGTTCTTTAGCGTGTCTTCGGCGATGTAGTCCGACCAGTTGTAGACGTTGACGACTTTTTCCTCTTCCTGGGCGAGCACCGCAGCGGGTGCGAGCCCGAACGCGGCGAGGGCGAGGGCGGCGGCTCCAAAAAACAAGGGCTTCATGTGGGTTCCTTAGGGGTCGGGTGGGTCAGACGATGGGCAGGCATGGCGCTCAAACCCAGGCCCTGGCCTTTGCCTCGGCCTAGGTGAGGTCCAGGCAAAGACGGATCAGCAGCACCATCTCGTCGATCTGCGCGCGGGTGATGACGAGCGGGGGCGCCAGGATCATGCGGTCGCCCACGGCGCGCATCACCAGGCCGTTGGCAAAGCAGTGGCCGCGGCAAAGCATGCCCACTTGCAGCTCGGGCGCGAACGGCGTGCCATGCGCCTTGTCTTGCACGAGCGTGAGCGCGCCCATGAGGCCGCAGCTCTCTGCGTGACCCACCAGCGGATGCTCGGCGAGCGCTGCGAAGTGCTGAGTGAGATAAGGCCCGAGGTCTTCGCGCACGCGCTCGACCAGGCCTTCGCGTTGGATCAGCCGGATGTTGGCCAGCGCAACAGCGCAGGCGACCGGATGGCCGCTGTAGGTGAAGCCGTGATTGAACTCGCCGCCGCGCTCGATCAGCACGCGGGCGATGCGCTCGCCGACCATGACGCCGCCAAGCGGTATGTAGCCCGAAGTCACCCCTTTGGCGAAGGTCATGAGGTCCGGGCGGCTGCCGAAGGTTTCGCAGCCCCACCACTGGCCGGTGCGCCCGAAGCCACAGATGACTTCGTCGGACACCAGCAGCACGCCGTACTGGTCGCAGATGCGCTGGATCTCCGGCCAGTAGGTGCCCGGCGGGATGATGACGCCGCCCGCGCCCTGGATTGGCTCGCCGATGAAGGCGGCCACCCGTTCGGCGCCGAGCGCGAGGATCTTCTGCTCCAGCCATGAAGCGGCCAGCAGCCCGAAGTCGTCTTGCGAAAGGCCCTGCGGGCGGCCGAGCTCGAACCAATGCGGCTGTTCGATGTGGGCGATGCCGGGGATCGGCAAGCCGCCTTGCGCATGCATGCCGCTCATGCCGCCGAGCGAGGCGCCGGCCATGGTGGAGCCGTGGTAAGCGTTGCTGCGGCCGATGATGACCTGGCGCTCTGGCTGGCCGAGCAGGTCCCAGTAGCGGCGCACCATGCGCACCACGGTGTCGTTGCCTTCGGAGCCCGAGCCGCTGAAGAACACGTGCTGGAACTGCGGCGGGGTCACCTGTGCGAGCAACTCCGCAAGCTCGATGGCCGGGCGGGTGGCGGTCTGGAAGAAGGCGTTGTAGAAGGGCAGGGTTTCGAGCTGCGCGGTGGCGGCGTCGATGAGTTCGCGCTGCCCGTAGCCGACATTGACGCACCACAGGCCGCTCATGGCGTCGAGGATCTTGTGGCCTTCGCTGTCCCAGACGTAGATGTTGTCGCCCCGCTCGATGATGCGCGAGCCTTTCTTGGCCAGCGCCTCGAAATCGGTGAAGGGGTGCAGGAAATGCCGGGCGTCGGCTTGCTGCCATTCGGCGGTGCTCCGGGTGGTGCCCTGGCGTCGCTCGGGCTTGCGCTCGAGCTTGCGTTCGGGCTTTTGTTCGGAGTCAGGCAGCAGGCTCATGCGCGGTTTCTAGAAAGCGGTCGGGGGCGCATGCGGCAGAGGCTCACACGTGCAGCAGCAGGTGCTCGCGCTCCCACGGCGAGATGACTTTCATGAACTCGGCGTACTCGATTTCCTTGACCTCGGTGTAGACCGTGATGAAGGATGCGCCCAGCACTTCGGCGAGGTCTTTTTCCGCACGCAGCAGGTCCAGCGCCTCGCCCAGGCTGCGCGGCAACTGGTAGTCGCCGAGGTAGGCGTCGCCCTTGCATTCGGCGGTCGGCTCGATGCGGTTCTTCATGCCGAGGTAGCCGCAGGCGAGCGTGGCGGCCAGCGCCGCGTAGGGGTTGGCGTCGGCACCGATCACACGGTTTTCTATCCGCCGTGCGGTCGGCGTCGCCACCGGCGAGCGAAAGCCCAC
>JANONH010000072.1:0-5427 GCA_031420735.1 Methylibium sp. | reverse complement strand
AGGCCAAGAGCGACCGCTGCCTTGCAGGTTGAACATTGAGTTATCTGCACCAGTGCACGGGAACAAGGCGGTTTCAAGCTTGAAGCGCGACACCCGCGATGAAATGAGACGAGAGTCTTGAGAAGACCTCATGAGGCGATTCGAAGCCGAGGATTTTGCGTGGCCGGTGGTTGAGGGCGTGCTCGATGGAGGTGAGTTGCTGATGGCTGACGAGGCTCAGGTCCATGCCCTTGGGCAGGAACTCTCGGATCAGGCCGTTGGCGTTTTCGTTGGAGCCGCGTTGCCAAGGGCTGTGGGGGTCGCAGAAGAAGATGTCCATGTTCAGTTTGGCGCTGAACGTCTCGTGCAGCGCCATCTCCGAGCCCTGGTCGTAAGTCATGGTTTTGCGCAGGCTCTCGGGGACGGATTTGAGCCGGCGCTTGAAGCCCTCGAGGATGTCCGAAAGGCGCCACCGCCACCACCCGCGCTGCCGGGCTGGGGCTGCTGCCCGAGACGAATTTTGAAGATAACATTCGCCAGTGCATCGTCGGCATCAGTCAAGCGTCCGCATAAAGGCCCCAACGATCCCAGAGCAAGCGAAGCGACGTTTCCATTCAGCGAAAGCCGTGGGATTGTCGTGTTGCAGCGCGTTGACGCCGCCCGCTCCACGAACGCCACATCAACCGGGAATCCATTGATGAAATACCTCCGCTTTTTTCAGTCGCCGCATTCGTTTCAGTGGACTCTCGTCGGCGCGCTCGCGCTGGCATTGTCGGCCTGTGGAGGCGATGGTGCCGACGAGGTGCCGCCCACCATGTCGACGCTGACCGCCGCCATGTCGGGCGACCAGGAACCCACGCCGACCGCGACCGGCGCGCTGGGCACCGGCACCCTGACGCTGAGCTCGCCGTCGCGGGCAGTCAGCGGCAGCATCATGATCGACGGCATGACCGCCACCGCCGCCCATGTCCACCTTGGTGACACCGGCGTCAACGGCGCCGTCATCATCACTCTGGCCGAAGCCACCCCAGGCAGCGGCACGTGGTCTGTTCCGGCCAACACGGTGCTGACCGAAGCTCAGGCCACCGCGTTTGCCGTCGGCGGTCTGTACTTCAACGCGCACAGCACCGACAACCCGGGCGGCGAGATCCGCGGTCAGATCGGTCGTCAGGTCTCTGCGGCGCAGATGTCGGCCGCGCAAGAGGTGCCGATCAACGCATCGACGGCGACCGGCAACGGCCTGCTCAGCTTCGACGCGGTGACGAAGAAGTTCACGGCGCGCCTGACCCTCATCGGCGTCCCCGCCACCGCAGCGCACATCCACAGCGGGGTGCTGGGCGTCAACGGCCCGGTGATCTTTCCGCTCAGTGAGACGCTCGCAAGCAGCGGCGTCTGGGTGGCTGCGGCCGATGCCACGCTCAGCGATGCGCAGATCACCGCACTCAACGCCGGCGGCCTGTACTTCAATGCCCACAGCGCTGCCTTCCCTGGCGGTGAAATCCGCGGGCAACTCGGCCGCAATGTGCGCTCCGCCAGCATGAGCGCCGCCCAGGAGGTGCCGACCAATGCGTCCACTGCCACCGGTACCGGCACGCTGGTTGTCGACCCGGCCACGCGCGCGGCCAGCGGCAGTATCACGCTCACCGGCATGACAGCCACAGCAGCGCACATTCACCTGGGTGCCACCGGTGTGAACGGCGGCGTGATCGTGCCGCTGACGGATGCCGGCGGTGGCGTCTGGAACGTGCCTGCAAGCGCCGTGTTCACGGCCGAGCAGCTCAAGTCCTACAAGGAAGGCAATCTGTACTTCAACGCCCACAGCGCCGCGTTCCCGGGCGGCGAGATCCGCGGCCAGATCCGCTGAGTTCCAGCACCGCGCGCGCCAAAGCTGGCATAAGACCAGCGGCATGGTGCCGACGACGCGGTTGCCGAACCGTGTCGGCAAGTCGATCTGCGGCGCCCCCCGCACCGGCTAATACTGCGCTCCCAAACGTGGAAGCCAAGCAAGCGAAGCGACGCGTCCCTCGAGCAACAACCGTGGCCGGGTTCCGGCTGCTGAGTTAGGGCCCCTTGGGGGGCAGGAGCGAGAGCGGCGATAGGATGTTCAAATGGATCGGGATCGTCAAGGCGCTTGCGCCAAGCTTTCCCAGCCCGTTCTTTAGTCTGCGCTTTTGACCCTTGACCCAGGCAAATCAAGGACTCGCGTGCCGTAAGTGTCGACCTCGGGTGGCCCCGTCCGCTTCATCCGCTCGAACGCCTGCTTGCGAAGGCGCGTGTTCTCCCGCACTCCGCCACAAACCCAATAGCAAGTCAGAGGCGATTCGGAAAACCGGGCCAATAGCGCGCTCGATGCGCTCATGCAGCGGCACGCGCAGCCCTCATGCATTGCGCGCAATCCCAGGCTGATTCAACTCCAGCCTCAGCGCGCTTTGGCGCCCTTGATCCCCTCGGCCTTGGCGATCAATGCCTCGGCCATGCGGATGCTGGCGATGTCGATGAGCCGCCCGTCGAGCGACACAGCCCCCTTGCCTTCTTTGGCTGCGGTGGCCATGGCTTCAAGAATGCGGCGCGCCTTGGTGACTTCGGCCTCGGAGGGCGTGAAGACCTCGTTGCACAGCGCGATTTGCGAGGGGTGGATGGCCCACTTGCCTTCGTAGCCCAGCACTGCGGCCCGGTTGGCCGCGGCCTTGAAGCCGTCGGGGTCGCCGAAGTCGCCGAAGGGGCCGTCGATCGGCCGCAGGCCGTAGGCGCGGCAGGCCACCATCATGCGGGTTTGCGCGGCGTGCCAGGGGTCGGTCCAGTAGGTGTGGCGCTGGCCGTTTTCGTCTTTGTCGGAAAGCACCACGCTGTCCTTGTTGACGCCGCCGATCACGGTGGTGCGCGCGCGGGTGGAGGCGGCGTAGTCGGCCACGCCGAAGCTCATGGCCTCCAGGCGCTTGCTCGATTGCGCAATGGCCTCCACATTGGCCATGCCGAGTGCGGTCTCGATCAGCACCTCGAAGCCGATGCGCTTGGTGCGGCCCTTGGCGTTTTCGATCTGCGTGACCAGCATGTCGACCGCGTAGACGTCGGCCGCGGTGCCGGCCTTGGGGATGAGCACCATGTCCAGCCGCGGGCAGGCTTCGACGATGTCGACCACGTCGCGGTACATGTAGTGGGTGTCCAGGCCGTTGATGCGGATCATCATCGTCTTGCTGCCCCAGTCCACATCGTTCAAGGCCTGCACGATGTTCTTGCGCGCCTGCGGCTTGTCGTCGGGCGCAACGGCGTCCTCGAGGTCGAGAAAGATGATGTCGGCAGCCGATGCGGCCGCCTTCTCGAACATGGCCGGGTTCGAGCCCGGCACGGCGAGTTCGGAGCGGTGCAGACGCGGGGTGGCCTGCTCGATGATCGTAAAGCTCATGTTGATTCCTTGAAGGATGGCGTGAAGGGGTTCAACCGGTCGCGCCGAGACCGGCCGCCGCACAGTTGATGGACATCAAGAACGCGGTGCGCACCTCCTCGTCGCCGCCCTGGCGCAGGCGGCGCAGCAGTTGCACCTGCTCGCGGCTCACCTGGTTCATGGTTTCGAGCCGCCGTGCCAGGCGCCTGCGGAGCTGCGGAAAGCGCTCGGCGATCTGGCCCGCGCCCGAAACCCGCAGCACCATCTCGCAGGTGCGGTGGTATTCGAGCTCGACGGTGTTGAAGATCGGGTCACGCACCTCGGCTTCGCTGACCAATTGCGCGAATTCG
Source organism: Methylibium sp. (assembly GCA_031420735.1). GTDB lineage: Bacteria > Pseudomonadota > Gammaproteobacteria > Burkholderiales > Burkholderiaceae_C > Methylibium. The sequence continues at coordinate 1,716 of JANONH010000072.1, read as the reverse complement.
CGCGCGATCGAGAGGTCGACCGTGAGCAAGGTTTTCTCGACCTCGTCGATCACGGTTCTGAACAGCCGGCTTTCGCGGAACATGCGTTTGAGCAAGTCTTCGCCGCGCTCCTTGCGCACTTCGCAAAAGCCCGCCAGGCCGCTGCCCAGGCCAAACCAGCCGGGCAGCATGTGGCGGTTCTGCGTCCACGCAAACACCCAGGGAATGGCGCGCAGGTCGGCCAGGGTCTTGGCCTGCGTGCGCCGCGCGGGGCGCGAGCCGATGTTGAGCATGGACAGCTCTTCGAGCGGGCTCGAGCCCTGCAGGTAAGCCAGCAGCCAGGGCGACTCCATCAACTTGCGGTAGGCCGTCCACGAGACGCCGGAGATCGCCTCCATGGCTTCGTCGAACTCGTGACGCGGCACCAGCGCCGATTCGCGCTCGCTCATGAGCACGTGCTGCGGCACCGAAGAGGCCAGCAGCTCCACCTGGTAATGCGCGGTGCCGCGGTTGGCGTATTTGGAGGACACCACCTCGCCCTGCTCGGTGACGCGAAAGCCGCCGCGGATGGAGCCCGGCGGCAAGGCCGCGATGGCCCGCCCGGTGGGCGCGCCGCCACGGCTCACCGAGCCGCCGCGGCCGTGAAAGATAGCGATTTGCACGCCGTGTTCTTCGCCCAGGCGCGTCATGGTGGCTTGCGCCTTGGCCAGCTCCCAGTTGGCGGTGAAATAGCCGCCGTCCTTGTTGGAATCGGAGTAGCCGATCATCACTTCTTGCACGTTGCCGTGGCCGCGCAAGCTGCGCTGCACCAGCGGCACGGCCAGCAGTTCCTTCAAGATGAGCGGCGCGCGGCGCAGGTCGGGAATGGTCTCGAGCAGCGGCACCACCGGCAGGGTGCAGCGCTCCATCGCGGCGGCGTCGTTAAAGAGCCCGGCGTGCTTGGCGAGCAGGTAGACGCCCAGCACGTCGGCCGCGCTGTGGGTCATGCTGAGAATGAGCGTGCCGAAGGCTTCGCGGTCGCACTGCACGCGCATTTCCGCGACGGCGGCGAAAGTGGCGAAGGTCTCCTGAGACTCGGCGCTCAGGCCCTCGAGCGCAAGCGGGGCGTCGCCCGCTTGCCGCGGTGTGGCCAATTCGGCGAGCAGCCAATCTTTCCAGGCCGGCGCATCGACCGGCGGCGGCTCGCGGCCGTCGTGCGCCGCGCGGTAAAGCTCGGCCAGCGCGCCATTGATGCGCAGCGTGTTCTCGCGAATGTCGAGCTTGACGGTGGCAAAGCGAAACACCCGCGCCTCGCGCAGCAGCGGCGCGATAAAGCTCGCAGCCAGCGGCGCCGCATGCGCCTCTTGCATGGCCGCGTGCATGAGCTCGAGGTCGGCAATCAGGGCGTCGGCACTGGCATAGCCCTGGCCCGGGGTGGCGGGCTCGGCGCGCTCGCTCGAGGCGATGGTGGCGTCGAGCTTGGCGAGCATGCAGCCGATGAATTGGCGAAACAGCTCGCCGGGGTTGCGCTGGGCGACACGCTCGCCCTCGGGGTGTTCGGCCAGTGCAGCGGCCACAGCCAGCCGGAAGGTCTCGGGGATCGGCATCGCGCGCTCACTGATGCTGAGGTTGCGTGCCAGCTCCACCAGCCGGCCGCGGTAGCGCCGCAGGCTCGCCAGGCGCGTTTGCCAGAGGGTGTCGCGGGTGACCGCGCTGGTGACGAAGGGGTTGCCGTCGCGGTCGCCGCCGATCCACGAA
>JANONH010000071.1:0-12605 GCA_031420735.1 Methylibium sp. | reverse complement strand
CGTGCGACTTCGATATCGCTCTCCGGCCCCGGATGGCCGAACAACTCGGCGCCCAGTTGCAGCAACTCGCGCGAACCGGCAAAAACATCCGGCCGGGTGCGCAGCACATTGCCGGCGTAACACAGGCGCACCGGGCGCTCGCGCTTGAGGTAGTGCGCATCGATGCGCGCCGCCTGCGGCGTCATGTCGGCGCGCAGCCCGAGCGTGCGGCCACTCAATTGGTCGACCAACTTGAAGGTGCGCAGATCCAACTCGTGACCGGTGCCCGAGAACAGCGATTCGAGGTGTTCGAGCAAAGGCGGCGCGACCAGCTCGTAGCCGTAGCCCCGCGCACTGTCGAGCACACTGCGCCGCAGTTCTTCGATGCGACGGGCCTCGCTCGGAAGCACGTCGGCGAAGTGCTCGGGCAGCAGCCAAGCAGACGTCATGGCAATGGGCGTGGGGTTAAAACGGCATTGTATCGGCGGCCGTCACGGCGCCGAGCCGCTCAGCGAGCCGTCGCGCCGAGAAGCAGCAGGCCGCCCACCATGCTGACCAGACCGATGAGGCGCAACTGGCCGTCGGAGAGGCGCGCCGCCTGCTCGAAGGCCTTGCGCCAATGCCTCGGGCTCGCAAACGGCAGCACACCCTCCAACACCATGGTCAGCGCCAGCGCGCTGAGCAAGACCTGCCACATCGGTGTCGCCGTTCGCAACTCGCCTCAACGGCCGCGAGGCGCCGCCGAGTTCGCCGTCGCTGCAACGCCGCCACCGCGCATCGCGCGGAAGAATTCGCTATCGGGGTCGAGCACCATGACATCGCTCTTGCTGCGAAAGCTCGTGCGGTAGGCCTCCAGGCTGCGGTAGAAGAGCGCGAACGCAGGGTCGCGCCCAAAGGCTTCTGCGTAGAGCGCGGACGCTTTGGCGTCGCCCTCGCCCTTGACCTTCTGGGCATCGCGGTAAGCCTCGGCCACAATGATTTCGCGCTGCTTGTCGGCGTCGGCACGAATCTTCTCGCCTTCGGCTTGTCCGGTCGAGCGCGTCTCGTTGGCCACGCGTTTGCGCTCCGACTCCATGCGACGGTAGACCGCCTCGGTGATGTTGGAGGAAAAGTCGACCCGCTTGATGCGCACGTCGACGATGTCGATGCCAAAGCTCTTGGCGTCGTCGGCCATGCGGCGAATCACGCCCTGCATCACCGCCTCGCGCTCGGTCGAGAGCACCTGCCGCACGGTGAGCTTGGTGACCTCCTCGTTGAGGGCCGCCTGCACGATGGGCGCCAGGCGCGCTTCGGCGTTGCGCACATCGACGCCGTTGTTGCGGATGAATTGACGCGGATCGCGAATGCGCCATTTCACCAGCCAGTCGATCACCAGGCTCGTCTTCTCCGCCGTGAACACCGGCCGCGATTCGGGGCTGTCCAGGCTCTGGATGCGGCGGTCGAGGAAGACGACGTTCTGAAACGGCGGCGGCAGCTTGAACTTCAAGCCCGGTTGAGCAATGACTTCCTTGATCTCGCCAAGCGCAAACAGCACGGCGAACTGCGTCTGCGTGACGACGAACAAGGTAGAAGACGCGATCATCAGCACCAGCAAGATGCCCGCGATCGTCATACCGATACGATTCATGTTCTTGTTCTCCTAATAGCGCTATCGGCTTTCGCGCTCGCGCGTGCGCTGGTTGTCGCGCGAACGCACGTCGGCAGCACTTGGCGGCGTTGCAATGCCGCCGGCGTCGGGCGGCGCGGGTGCCGGCACCGCCGTTGCACCGCTCCCCCCGGCGGCTTGGATCAGCTTGTCGAGCGGCAGGTAGAGCAGATTGGAGCCGCCGCGCGTTTCGACCAACACCTTGCTCACGTTGGAGTACATCTCGCGCATCGTGTCGACGTAGAGTCGATCGCGAGTCACTCCCGGTGCCTTTTGGTACTCGGTGAGCACCTGCCTGAAGCGCGACGCATCGCCTTCGGCCTGCGAGACGACGCGAGCGCTGTAACCATCGGCCTCGGCCCGCAGGCGCGCCGATGTGCCCTGCGCCTTGGGGATCACCTCGTTGGCATAGGCCTGGCCTTCGTTGGTGAAGCGAGTGCGGTCGGCGCCGGCCTTGACGGCGTCGTCGAAGGCAGCCTGCACCTGCTCGGGCGGCGCGACGCTCTGCACGTTCACGTTGGAGATCAGGATGCCGGTCTGCAGACGGTCGAGTTGGGCCTGGATGGACTTGACCAGATCGGTCGCGATGGCGTCGCGCTGCTCGTAGAGAACCGAGTCCATGTTGCTGCGACCGACGATCTCGCGCACCGCCGATTCGGCCGCCAGCACCACCGCTTCATCGGGGTTGCGGTTTTCGAACAGGTACTGCTGAGAGTCCTTGAGCCGATACTGCACCGTAAAGCGGATGTCGACGATGTTTTCGTCCTGCGTGAGCATCGAGGAATCGCGCAGGCCGGTCGCCTGCACGGTCGCGTTGCGGCCGATCTCGACCGAGCGCAACTGCGTCACGTTAACGATCTCGTGCGATTGAAACGGGTACGGAAAGCGCCACTGGAAGCCCGCTTCCACCGTGTGGCTGAAGCGGCCAAAAGAAAGCACCACACCCTGCTGTCCTTCTTGCACGATGAAGAAGCCGCTGGCGAGCCAGATGAGAACCACGACGCCTACGATCAAGCCCGCGCCAATGCCGGCACCGCGCATGTCGGGCGGACGCTCGGTGCCCCCGCCACCTGCGTCGCCGCCGCGGGCACGCTTGCCGAACAGGCCGCTCAGGCGGCGGTTGAAATCACGCCAGAGTTCGTCGAGATCGGGTGGGCCGTCGTTGCGCCCGCCGCTGGCATGCACGGCCTGGGGTTTGGCGCACCAGGCAAGGCGTCGCAGCGCGCCGCCACCGAATGCGGCCATTGCGCCGCCAAATTGGCGCAAAGCGCCGCCGGTGCGCGGTGAGCGTTCAAAGGTGCGGATATTCATGCGTGTCGTGGCATCAGCCCAGGTTCAAATCGTGCATCCAGTGGGTCGTCGGCGCTTGGCGGTGCGACCGCAGTGGCGGTGCCAACGTCCTTCAGGGCGGCCGGCGCAGCGCCAAGCACCGCGGCGGCAAGCAAGGCACGCAGTTCGGGCAAGCCGGTGCCTTCGCGCGCACTGACAAAAACGCGCGGCGTGCGGGGCCCGCCATCGAGCTCGAGCGAATCGACCAAGACACGCGGACGCTGCGCATCGGTCAACCGGTCGAGCTTGTTAAAGACCAGGATCTGGGGGACTTCCGCCGCACCAATCTCGGCGAGGACACGCTCGACCTCGACGCGCTGCTCGGCCAAAACGGGGCTCGCCGCGTCGACCACATGAAGCAGCAAATCGGCATCGACCGCCTCTTGCAGAGTCGCCTTGAACGACTCGACCAGGGTGTGCGGCAGCGCTCGGATAAAGCCCACCGTGTCCGACAGGCTCGCGCTGGCCTTCGGACGCTCGGCGTCCGTGCCGGCCAAGCCTTCAAGGTGCAACTGGCGAGTGGTGGTGTCCAGGGTGGCAAACAATTGGTCGGCGGTGTAACTGCGCGCATTGACCAGGGCATTAAACAAGGTCGACTTGCCAGCGTTGGTGTAGCCAATCAGCGAGATGCGGAAAGTGCCGGCGCGCTCGCGCGAGCGGCGCTGCGTGCCGCGTTGCCGCTTGAGCTTCTCGAGCCGAGTCTTGAGCGATTTGATGCGCTCGCCAATCATGCGGCGATCGAGTTCGATCTGGCGTTCGCCGGGCCCGCCGCGCAAACCGACGCCACCACGCTGCCGCTCGAGGTGCGTCCAGCGGCGCACCAGGCGATTGCTCATGTACTGCAACTGCGCCAGTTCGACTTGTAGTTTGCCTTCGTGGCTTTGCGCCCGCGCGGCGAATATCTCGAGGATCAGCCCGGTGCGGTCGAGCACTTCGACCCCCAGGTGACGCTCGAGATTGCGCTGCTGGGTCGGCGAGAGCGATTGATCGAAGATGACGCAGTGACCATTGGTTTGCTCGACCAAGGCCTTGATCTCGTCGGCCTTGCCCGAACCCACGAACAAGGCAGCGTCGGGCGCCTTGCGGCGCGCAGTCAGGCGAGCCACCGGCGTGTCGCCGGCCGACTCGGCAAGCAAGGCCAGTTCGTCCAGGCTGGCGTCGAAGCCCGCATGACCGGCGATGTCGACGCCGACCAGCACGGCGCGCGCCTCGGTGGAAACCACGGAGACGCTCAAAGCGGGTCGCAGCCGGTGCGACTAATCGGTGGCATTGAGACGTCAGCTCGCCGGGTCGGGCGTCTCGCTGGCTTGGAAATTCACCGCGCGTCCCGGCACGACCGTCGAGATGGCGTGCTTGTAGACCATTTGGGTGACGGTGTTACGCAGCAGGACCACGTATTGGTCGAAGGACTCGATGTGACCCTGCAGCTTGATGCCATTGACCAGGTAGATCGAGACCGGAACATGCTCTTTGCGCAGCAGGTTCAAAAAGGGGTCTTGTAGGAGTTGCCCTTTATTGCTCACGATATTGCTCCGTGTTGAAAGATGGACGCCTCACCTTATCACAGTGCTGCGAATCGGATGAAGAAGGCATTAGGACTCGCCTTTGGCGAAGGGGTTCCTCGAAGATTTCATCTCGATGCGCATCGGCGTGCCGCTCAGCTTGAAATGGGTGCGAAACCGGCCCTCGAGAAAGCGCTTGTAGGAGTCGCTCACATGCTCGAGAGAATTGCCGTGGATGACCACCACCGGAGGGTTCTGCCCGCCCTGGTGCGCGTAGCGGAGTTTTGGGCGAAACGCGCCCGCGCGCTTGGGTTGCTGGAACTGCACCGCCTCCAGCAGCAGCCGCGTCAGCACCGGCGTGGGCATTTTGCGGGTTGCCGATGCCCAGGCGTCGGCAATCGACTTCCACACCGGCCCAAGACCTTGGCGCTTGAGCGCCGACATGTGCAGCACCGGGGCAAACCGCAGGAAGGCCAAGCGTTGCTCGATCGAGCGCTGCAGCATCTCACGCTGGTAGGCGTCTACCGCGTCCCATTTATTGCAGGCCAGGACGACGGCGCGGCCGGATTCCAGGATGTAGCCGGCGATGTGAGCGTCCTGGTCGGTCACGCCCTGCGTGGCGTCGAGCAGCAGCAGGACCACGTTCGCATCGGCGATCGCCTGCAGCGTCTTGACCACCGAAAACTTCTCGACGGCTTCGAACACCCGGCCCTTTCTGCGCAAGCCGGCGGTGTCGATCAATTCGAATTTCTGGCCACCCCGCTCGAAGGGCACGCGGATCGCGTCGCGCGTGGTGCCGGGCTGATCAAAGGCCACCAGGCGCTCCTCGCCGAGCCAGGTGTTGATCAGCGTGGATTTGCCGACATTGGGCCGCCCCGCCACGGCCAGGCGAATCGGCCGGTTCGGGTCGTCCAGCGCCTCGCCTTCGGTCTCGTCGAAGACGAAGTCGGCCAGAGCGGCTTCGAGCAGGCTGCGGATACCCTGCCCGTGCGCGGCCGAAACGGCGTGCGGCTCGCCCAGGCCAAGCTCGTAAAACTCGGCGAGTTGGATGCCCTCGAGCATGCCCTCGGCCTTGTTGGCCGCGAGCACCAGCTTCTTGCCGGCGGTGCGCAGATAGCGTGCGATGTCGTGGTCTTGCGTCGATACGCCGGCCCGCACGTCGACCACGAAGACCACCGCGTCGGCCTCTGCCACGGCCTGGCGGGTCTGCTTGGCCATCTCCATGTAGATGCCGCTTTCGGCCGTGGGCTCGAAGCCCCCGGTGTCGATGCAGATGAACTCGCGCTCGCCCAGGCGCCCGTCGCCGTAGTGGCGGTCACGCGTCAGGCCGGCGAAATCGGCCACGATGGCGTCGCGGCTCTTCGTGAGCCGGTTGAACAAGGTCGACTTGCCGACGTTCGGGCGCCCGACGAGCGCCAGCACGGGCTTCATGGTTGCGGTCGCAAGGCGAACACGCCACCTGCGGCGGTGAGCACCACCACCGTCTCGCCGACCTTGACCGGGGCGCCGACGATGGGCTTGCCGTCCGTCGGCATTCTCAGCAAGGTCTGTCCGCTGTCGCGGTCGAGGAAATGCACCTGGCCCTCGAAGTCGCCGAACACCAGCGTGCGCCCGAGCATGAGCGGAGCGCTCAATGCACGGTGCAGCAGCCGCTCGGAAGTCCAGGCGACGTCGCCGCCGTCGCGCTTCCAGGCCGTGATGCGGTCGCTGGCGTCGGCTGCGTACACGCGCTGCTCGTCGGCCGCCACACCGGTGGTTCCGCCGACGTTCTTGGACCAGCTCAAGGCGCCCCGCTCGGCGTTCACGCAGCCCACGGCCACCTGGAAGCCGCGGGCACAGACCGACTCGCCGACGCGCACCGCCGGACCGACCAGGTCGGCCAGGCGCTCGACCTCGTTGGTGCCGCGCGGCGAGGCCACGGTCGCCTCCCAACGCAGCGCGCCACTCAGCGGGTCGAGCCCGGCCAGGCGCGCGCCCTGCCCCACCACCAGGGTGTCTTTGTAAGGCAGCAAAACGCCCGGCTGCAGCAGGGTGAGCGGATCGCCGGCGCGCTGCTGTACCCACAGCTTGCGGCCGTCGAGTACGTCGAAGGCCTGCACGCCGCGGTCCACGCCAAGCACGAAGACGCGCTCGCCGGCCACCAGGGGCGGCGTCACCACGCGCGTCGTCAGTCGCTTGCGCCACAGCGGCTTGCCGCTGTCGAGCACGACCAACTCGTTGTCGTTGGTCACCACACTCGCGTAGCGCCCGTCGCTGCCAACACCGGTGCTGAGCTTGGCCTTGGCATCGCCACGCCAAAGCTCGCGCCCGCCTTCGGCCGCGAAGGCGACGACACTGCCATCGGCGCTGGCCACCACCACCGCATCGGCGCTCGTGGCCATGCGCAGCGCCACGGTGGGCGAGCCGACGCTGTGGCTCCAGAGTTGGCGCCCGACCAGCTTCTGCGAAAGCGTCTCGAGTGCCGTGGGTTTGGGTTTTTCCGGCCCGCTCGAACAGGCGGCGCAAACGGCCAAGACCGTGGCCAGTACAGCGGCCTTGCACGCGCGAAGGCGAATCATTTGGAGGCTCCTTCGGCCGCGGCCGAAGCCGCCGGTCCAGGCTCTGCAGGCGCCGCAGGTGCGGCGCCGAGCGAGGTGAGCTTGGCATCGACGAGACGCCGGTAGTCGAGCACCGGATCGATGCTCTCCCAGGCGCTGCGGTAAGCGGTCTTGGCTTCCTCGACCTTGCCTTGCGCGAGCAGGATGTCGCCGCGGCGGTCGAAAGCCAGTGCCACGAATGCCTTGTCGGCCTCGGTGGGCAAGGCCTCGAGCGCCTCGTCGTACTTCTTCTGGTCGAGCAAGATGCCGGCAAGCCTCAGGCGTGCAAGCCATTGGTATTCTTTTTCGGTGGCGTTCGCAGCCACCCATTCAAGGCTGGCGCGTGCCGCATCGAGTTGGCCTTTCTCGAACTGCAGCTTGGCGGTCAGCATGCCGGCCTGTTCGGCAAACGCCGTCGAGCCGTGGCGCTCCTTGATGTCGGCAAAGACACGTGCGCTCTTGTCGACGTCGCCGGCCTGCACCGCCTGGTCGAGTTGGTCGTAGAGCGCGCCGGCCTTGGCGGCACGGTCGCGCTGCAGCCATTGCCAGCCGTTGAAGGCGGCAAAAGCCGCCAGCGCAATGATGACGAGCCAGGTGATGAGGCTGGCGTACTGCTTCCAGAAATGCTTGAGCTGGTCGAGCTGCTCTTGTTCCTGAAGGTCTAGAGGCGTGGCCATGCGGGTTTCTTGGAGCGCGGACGAAGCGGCGATTATGAACGGAGCATCTCGGCGGCCCACTCGGTCGCATCGGCCAGCGGCCGCAACGTCTGCACGGCAGGCGCTCCCAGCGGCGCGCGCAAGGGCTTGACGGCCACCATGCCCTGCGCCAACTCGTCGGCACCGAACACGAGGGCGTAACGCGCACCGCTCGCATCGGCCTTTTTGAATTGCGACTTCATGCTGGCCGGGCCGTCTTTGCCGGCCGGGTGCAGCACCACCGCCACGCCGGCTGCCCGCAGGGCGTCGACCAGGGTCATCGCTTGCGGCAGCACCGCGGCGCTGGGGACCACCGCATAGGCGTCGATCGGCGCTGCAGCGGGAATGCAGCCGGCGGCCTCGAGCAGCAACAGCAGCCGCTCCATGCCCAGCGCCCAGCCGACGCCGGGCGCGGGTTTGCCGCCGAGTTGTTCGGCCAGGCCGTCGTAGCGGCCGCCGCCGCAGACCGTGATCGACGGCCCGAGGCGCTCGGTCACCCACTCGAACACCGTCAGGTTGTAGTAGTCCATGCCGCGCACCAGGCGCGGGTTGATGCGGTACGCAAGGCCGGCGGCGTCGAGCACAGCGCGCAGCGCCTCGAAGTGCGCCAGCGACTGCGGGCCAAGAAACTCCATCATCGATGGGGCCGCGTCCACCAGCGTTTGCATCGCCGCATTCTTGGTGTCGAGGATGCGCAAGGGATTGGTGTGCAGGCGCCGCTTCGCGTCGGCATCGAGCTGCTCGGCATGCCGCTCGAAATAGGCCACGAGCGCCTCGCGATGGGCGCGCCGCTCGGCGGGCTGGCCGAGGCTGTTGATCTCCAGGCGCAAGTCGGCGTCGCAAAGGCCGAGTGCGCGCCACAGGCTGCGGCACAGCAGCACGATCTCGGCGTCGACGTCCGGCCCCGGGAAGCCCAGTGCCTCGACGCCCACCTGGTGAAACTGGCGGTAGCGGCCCTTTTGCGGCCGCTCGTGGCGAAACATCGCGCCGATGTAGAACAGCCGCTTGCCGCCCTCGTAGAGCATGGAATGCTCGACCACCGCGCGCACCACGCCGGCGGTGCCTTCGGGGCGCAGGGTGAGCGCGTCGCCGTTCATCGCGTCGGTGAAGGAATACATCTCCTTTTCGACGATGTCCGTCACCTCGCCCAGGCCGCGCACGAACAGCGCCGTCGGCTCGACGATCGGGGTGCGAATGGCGCTGTAGCCGTGGCGGCGCATCACCTCGCGCACGGTGTCTTCGAGCCACTCCCAGCGCGCCGACTCGGGCGGCAGGAGGTCGTTCATGCCTTTGACGGCTTGCAGAGGTTCTGACATGGGATCGGCTGGACTGGCGGGCGGATGAGACGAGCTTGCCGCGGCGTTAGGGCGGCGGCGGCAGAGGGCGCGCTGCGTGGCAGCCGCATGGGCGCCGACGGCGTGACAGAGATCGGTGTCGCCGGGCGGGGCTTCGCGCAGGCGGCCTGGCCCGCGGCTCAAGGACTCGTTGCACCGGCCGGCGCTTCGCGCGCGGCACCGAAGCGCCGCTCGATGTAATTTTCGACGACAACCTGGAATTCGTCGGCGATGCCCGCACCGCGCAACGTCATGGCCTTGTGGCCGTCGATGAACACCGGCGCGGCCGGCGCTTCGCCGGTGCCCGGCAGGCTGATGCCGATGTCGGCGTGCTTGCTTTCACCGGGACCGTTGACGATGCAGCCCATGACGGCGAGCTTCAAGTTCTCGACGCCCGGGTAGCGAGCCTTCCACAGCGGCATCTGCGCGCGCAGGAAATCGTCGATCTGCTTGGCCAACTCCTGGAAGGTGGCGCTGGTGGTGCGGCCGCAACCGGGACAGGCCGTGACGCTCGGGTTGAACGCGCGCAGCCCGAGCGACTGCAGGATCTCGAGCGCCACCACCACCTCTTGCGTGCGCGCCTCGCCGGGCTGTGGCGTCAGGCTCACGCGGATGGTGTCGCCGATGCCTTCTTGCAACAGCAGGGCCAGCGCCGAGGTCGACGCGACGGTGCCCTTGGTGCCCATGCCGGCTTCGGTGAGGCCCAGGTGCAGCGGGTAGTCGCAGCGCCGGCTGAGCGCGCGGTAGACGTTCACCAGATCCTGCACGCCGCTCACCTTGCAACTGATGATGATCTGGTTGGCGTCCATGCCGAGTTCGCGCGCATACGAAGCCGACTGCAATGCCGAGGCGATGAGCGCCTGGTACATCACCTGGCGCGCGTCCCAGGGTTCGCTGCGCTCGGCGTTGCGGTCCATCAGGGCGGCCAGCAACTCCTGGTCGAGGCTGCCCCAATTGACGCCGATGCGCACCGGCTTGTCGAAGCGCATCGCCGCTTCGATCATGAGCGCGAACTGACTGTCGCGCTTGTCGCCCTTGCCCACGTTGCCCGGGTTGATGCGGTACTTGGAGAGCGCCTCTGCGCAGGCGGGGTGGTCGGTGAGGAGGCGATGGCCGTTGTAATGGAAGTCGCCGACGAGCGGCACGTCGATGCCCATGCGGTCGAGCTGCTCGCGGATGTAGGGCACCGCATCGGCCGCTTCGGGCGTGTTGACCGTGATGCGCACGAGTTCGGAGCCGGCGAGCGCCAACTCCTTGACCTGGATGGCGGTCGCCACCGCGTCCACGCTGTCGGTGTTCGTCATGGACTGCACGCGCACCGGCGCGTCGCCACCCACGGTGACAACGCGGCTGCCCCACACCACGCGCGCCTGCCGGCTGTGGCGCACCGGCACCGCCGACAGGGCCACCGGCTCGGCGTCGTAGAACAGGGCTTCGGACCGCGCCTCGGTCATTTGAGTTCCACCCGCGCGACGTTGTCCGGCGTGATCTCGAGCGGAACGACCTGACCGCGAAAGCTCACCTTCGTGCCCTGCGCGTTGCCGACCGTCAAGCGCAGCGGCGGCACGCCCTCGAGTTCGACGGTTTCGCCGGCCGCCAGGGTGCGCGAAAACAAAACTTGCCCGCTGGCGTCGCGCACTTCGACCCACGACTCGGAGGCAGCGCTAAAGCTCAGCAGGCCGCCTTCGGAGGCCACCGACGTGTCCAGAGGCGCAACGAAAACGCTTTGCGTCACGACCGTTTCGCTCGCCTCGGGGTGACTCGCGGCCAGCGCCGCGGCGCCGGCTGCAATGCCCTGCGGGGCTCGGTCTTTCGGTGCCGCCGCGGGCGCCATGGCCGGTGCATCGCCCGCCACCAGGCGCGGTCCGCGCTGCACGAGCGCGGACCACACGCCGTTGGGCAGCACGTATAGCAAGCCGGCCGCCGCCGCCAACACCAACGCGGCCAATAGCGGCAGGCTGGGCCAGCGAGAGCCCGAGCCCCCCATGCCACCGCCGCCGCCGTGTTGGTCGAAGGGCTTGTCCAGGCTGCGCAGGACCGGGTCGAGTACCTCGGCGCCCTGCCGGGGAAGATGGGCCAGCACCGGCTCGGCGTCGGTCTTGAGCGCCCGGCACACCTTGAGCGCCAGCGCACGGGCGAAACCGGGGTCGGGCAGTTCGTCGTAACGGTCTGCCTCGAGCAACTCGAGCTTGCGCGGGGCCACCTTGAGCGAAGCCGCCCGCACGGCCAGGTGCACGCCCTGGCGTTCGCGCGCCGCCTTGAGCAGAGCACCCGCACTCGTGCCCACGGGCTGCACGGTCTCACTCATCGAATGACCCTCGCTCGAAAGCCATGGCTTCGCGCGACTGCGGGTAGCTCGAGCGCAACTGGTTGCCCAGGTCGCGCAGGCCCTGGGTGTTGCCCAGGCGGTTCTCGATGCGCGCGGCCAGCCAGATGGACTCGGCATTGCGAAGCTCGACATTGTTGTTGACCCGCCTCACGTAGAAACGCGCCCGCTCGTACTCGCCGCGGCGGTGCAGCACATCGGCCAGGTTCATCGCCGTGGCCGGGTTGGCTGCGTCGATTTCGTAGGCACGCTTGAGCGTCTTCTCGGCGCTGTCGAGCCGGCCCGAACGCGCCTCGCAAATGCCTTGCACGAGTAGCGTGCGGCTTGGCGTGCGGTACTGCTGCAAGGCCATGGTGCGTTCGAACATCAGGGCGGCGTCGGCATGGCGCTTGCGCTCGCAGAGGTACCAGCCATAGTTGTGAAGCACATCGCCGTCCGAGGGCGCAACCTGCAGGGCGCGCTTGAAGCTCTCTTCGGCCTGGATGTCGTCGCCCAGCGCGCTGTAAACGAGGCCGCGCAAGTTAAGTGCCTGCGCCATCTCGGGGCTGGCCGCCAGCGCGCGCTTGACCTCCTCGAGCGCCGTGTCGAGCCGCCCTTCGGCGTAGTAGGCGGTGGCGAGCTCGAGACGCGTGCGGGCGCGGCGCTGGGTGTCGTCGTCGCCGGTCTGGACCGCACCTCGCGACGTGTCGCTGCGGGGGCTGGTCTGCGCCTGGGCGGTGCCGGGCGCACTGAACACTGCAAAGGCAAAGGCGAGCCAGGCGGCAAGTGCCGCAGCGTGTGTGTATCGGCCGCAAACGATCATGGCGTCGCCTCTTAGTGAACCACTGCCGCGGGGGCGCCGCTGCCGCCTGCCGCAGCCGGCCCATCCGAGCCCTCGGCCGCGGCGCTTCGAAAGAACATCGGCGCGCGCGTCATGCGCTGCTGCGCGCGCGTGCGGTCCTGTACCTCGCCTGCGAGCTGGCCGCAGGCGGCGTCGATGTCGTCGCCGCGCGTCTTGCGCACCGTCGCGATCAAGCCGCCGTCCGTCAGGACTTGCGCGAACACTTCGACCTGCGCTGCGCTGGAGCGCTTCAAGCCGGAAGCCGGGAAGGGGTTGAACGGAATGAGATTGATCTTGCAAGCCACGCGCCCCACTGGACCGCGGTCGCCGACCTGGCGCAGCAAGGCCCTGGCTTGCTCGCGGCTGTCGTTGACGCCCTCGAGCATGCAGTACTCGAAG
>JANONH010000070.1:0-2990 GCA_031420735.1 Methylibium sp. | reverse complement strand
TGCCGGCTTTCCGCCCGTGCACCTGACCGAAGTCAACTTCCAGGCCATGTACGAAGCCCAGCAGCAGGCCCATGCGCAGCACGCCCAGGGCGCGGTGACCAACGGCAACGGCGGCTCGCCGAGCATCGCCAGCGCCTGAATCCAAGCGCACGGCTGCGGCGATGCGCATCTCGGTGCTCGGCGCCGGCGCCTGGGGCACGGCGCTCGCTGTGAGCCTGGCGCAGCGCCACGACTGCGTCTTGTGGGCGCGCGACGCCGCCCAGGCCGCCAGCCTCGCAGAGACGCGTTGCAATGCGCGTTACCTGCCAGGCATCGACCTGCCGCCGGCTCTGCGCATCGAAGCCGCATTCGACGCTGCGCTTGCGCATGCGCAAACCAGCCGGGGCAGCGAAGGGCTGCTCGTCGTGGCCACGCCGACCCAGGCCCTGCGCGAAATGCTCGGGCGCTGCGCGGCTTCGGGCAGCGGCCTGTGGTGGTTGTGCAAAGGCTTCGAAGCCGGCAGCGGCGCCATGGGCCACGAAATCGCGCGCGAGCTAGAAGCCACCCGGGTGGGCGTGCTGTCGGGGCCGAGCTTTGCCATCGAAGTGGCCCAAGGGCGGCCGACCGCTCTGGTCGCGGCCAGCGCCGATGCGGCGCTGCGCGAGCAGGCGCTGGAGGCTTTTCACGGCGACGCGCTGCGCATCTACACCTCGAGCGACCCGGTTGGCGTCGAGGTCGGCGGCGCGGTCAAGAACGTGATCGCCATCGCCACGGGGCTGGCCGACGGCATGTCGCTCGGCATGAACGCGCGCGCCGCCCTCATCACGCGCGGCCTGGCCGAAATCACGCGACTGGGCGTCGCCCTGGGCGCACGCAGCGAGACCTTCATGGGGCTCTCAGGCCTGGGCGACCTGGTGCTCACGGCCACCGGCGAGCTCTCGCGCAACCGCAGTGTTGGCTTGCAGCTGGCAACGGGCCGCACGCTGGCCGAGGCGCTGCAGTCGATCGGGCATGTGGCCGAAGGCGTGTACAGCGCCGCCACCGTGCTTGCCAGGGCCCGCGCGCTGGGTGTTGAAATGCCGCTCACCGAGGCGGTGGTCGCGGTCCTGGACGGCCGGCTCCCGCCGGCGCAGGCGGTGGAGTACCTGATGCGACGCGAGGCACGTGCCGAAAGCGAAACTGGCGAGCCAGGCTAATACGGTTTCGCGTTCAATTGCAGAGGAATGATCGTCTCGAGCGGCCTCACTGCGGCCTGTTTGCAGACCGCCGTTTTCATCCGTTTAAACGCCAAACCGTTTTAGCCCGGCTGCAGCGCGGCCGCGAGCGCGGTTGCGCCGTCGCCGAACGCGTAGGCGTCCATCGCAAACGCCGCATGTTGCACGGCGCTGTGCAGCCGCTGCGCCGGTGCTTGCAGGCCGCCCGCGCCGGCAGCCACATAGACCGGCAGCCAGTGTTCGTCGCTCGGGTGCTGCGCCTTGGCGTGCGGCGCGCGGGCGCGATAGTCGAGCAAGGCGTCGCGGTCGCCCGCCGCCACGCGCTCGGCCACCCAGTCGGCAAAGGCCACCACGTCGGCGTCGGCCGGGGCGTCGATGGCGGCGCGCACGGTGCCGAAGAAGCGGCGCAGGTCGTGCGTGAGGCTGCCGCTGGCGAGCACCAACACGCCCTCGGCGGCAAGCGGTGCGAGCGCCTCGCCCAGCGCCCACTGCGCAGCAGGTGGTGCCGTGGGCACCAGGGCAAGCGGCAGCACCGGCACGTCGGCATCCGGCCAGAGGTGGCGCAGCACGGTCCAGATGCCGTGGTCGAGCCCGCCGCGAGTGGCGTCGGCGCGCGCGGCGATTCCCTGCGCGCGCAGCCCGACCAGAACCTGCTGCGCCAGGTCGGGGGCGCCGGGCGCGTCGTAGCGCAAGGCGTAGAGCGCGGGTGGAAAGCCGCCGAAGTCGTGCACCGCGGCGTGGCGCGGTGCTGCGAGCAGCAGTGGCTCCTTGGCCGAGGTGTGCGGCGAAATCGCCAGCACCGCGCGCGGGCGGCCGAACGTGGCATCGAGCGCCGCTCCGAGCCGGCGCAGGAAATCGACGGTGGCGCTGGGCTCGACGGCGATCATGGGCGAGCCGTGCGAGACGAACAGTGTGGGCAGCGGGGTGTTCATGCAGCTATTTCAGCATGCGCGCGGCCGCCGAGCTTGCAGTGGGTTCGCATGCCAGGCACTGTTGGGCTGGGCCATACAGGGCGGGTTGATGGGGCCATCGCGTAAGGAACCAAGGCGCGCCGCCATCGCCCTGAAGCATTCTCGAAGCCCGAGCTAAGCTAAGGTCCGCTCGGCGCTCGGGCGCCGCCCGCCCTGCCGGCCGGCGGCGCCCGAGTTGCCGATGCCCCGCAGACGGTACCCACCTCGGCGCCAGCCCTTTCTTTTGTCGACCCGCCCAAACACCCACTCTCCATGCCGCCTGCCACCGCCCTTGCCTTGCCGGCTTCCCCCGCCGTGCTTCCACGCGGACCGCGCCTGGCCGCCCTGGCGTGGCGGCAGCTCGGGCGAGACTTTCGTGCCGGCGAGTTGCGCCTGCTGATCGTCGCGGTGATGCTGGCGGTGGCCGCACTCACCGCCGTCGGCTTTTTTGCGGACCGACTCAACAGCGGCCTGGCGCGCGACGCCCGCTCCCTGCTCGGTGGCGACGCCATCGTGGCGGGCGACCAGCCGGTGCCAGCGGGGCTGGCCGAGCGGGCCCGGGCCGAAGGGCTCGCCGTGGCGCGCACGGTGAGCTTTCCGAGCATGGGCCGCGCGAGCGAGACGCGCGGTGGGGCGTCTCGCCTGGTGGCCGTCAAGGCGGTGAGCGAGGGCTATCCGCTGCGTGGCGCGCTCGAGCTGCACCGCGCCGCGGGCGCTTCGTCGGCGGGCGCGTCGCCGGCCCAGGGCGAGGCCGGCGCGCAGCGCGTGCGCGGCGCGCCGCCGCGCGGCGGCGACTGGGGCGATGAGGGCAACCACGACTAGCACGGCCGTCGCCGGGGCGATGCGC
>JANONH010000069.1:0-1617 GCA_031420735.1 Methylibium sp. | reverse complement strand
TGCCGGCTTTCCGCCCGTGCACCTGACCGAAGTCAACTTCCAGGCCATGTACGAAGCCCAGCAGCAGGCCCATGCGCAGCACGCCCAGGGCGCGGTGACCAACGGCAACGGCGGCTCGCCGAGCATCGCCAGCGCCTGAATTTCAGCGCCCGGCCGCGGCGATGCGCATCACGGTGCTCGGCGCCGGCGCCTGGGGCACGGCGCTCGCCGCGAGCCTGGCGCAGCGCCACGACTGCGTCTTGTGGGCGCGCGACGCTGCGCAGGCCGCCAGCCTGGCGCAGACGCGTTGTAATGCGCGTTATCTGCCAGGCATCGACTTGCCGCCGGCACTGCGCATCGAGGCCGCATTCGACGCTGCGCTTGCGCATGCACGAACCAGCCAGGGCCGCGAAGGGCTGCTCGTCGTGGCCACGCCGACTTCGGCCCTGCGCGAAATGCTCGGGCGCTGCGCGGCTTCGGGCAGCGGGCTGTGGTGGTTGTGCAAGGGCTTCGAAGCCGGCAGCGGTGCCATGGGCCACGAAATCGCGCGCGAGCTTCAAGCCACCCGGGTGGGCGTGTTGTCGGGGCCGAGCTTTGCCATCGAAGTGGCCAAAGGGCGGCCGACCGCTCTGGTGGCGGCCAGCGCCGACGCGGCGCTCTGCGAGCAGGCGCTAGAGGCTTTTCACGGCGACGCGCTGCGCATCTACACCTCGAGCGATCCGGTTGGCGTCGAGGTCGGCGGCGCGGTCAAGAACGTCATCGCCATCGCCACGGGTCTGGCCGACGGCATGTCGCTTGGCATGAACGCGCGCGCCGCCCTCATCACGCGCGGCCTGGCCGAAATCACGCGACTGGGCGTCGCCCTGGGCGCACGCAGCGAGACCTTCATGGGGCTCTCGGGCCTGGGCGACCTGGTGCTCACCGCCACCGGCGAGCTCTCGCGCAACCGCAGTGTCGGCTTGCAGCTCGCAACGGGCCGCACGCTGGCCGAGGCGCTGCAGTCGATCGGGCATGTGGCCGAAGGCGTCTACAGCGCCGCCACCGTGCTGGCCAGGGCGCGGGCGCTGGGCGTCGAGATGCCGCTCACCGAGGCCGTGGTGGCGGTGCTCGACGGCCGGCTCGCGCCGGCGCAGGCGGTGGAGCACCTGATGCGACGCGAGGCACGTGCCGAAAGCGAAACCGGCGCGGCGAGCTAAGGCCGGGCACGCCCACGGCGTGACGGGCGCCACGCCGCAGCTGGCGCGGACCGCGGATCGGCTCGACGGCTCAGCCGGGTTGCAGCACAGCGGCGAGCGCGGCGGCGCCGTCGCCGAACGCGTAGGCGTCCATGGCAAACGCCGCATGTTGCACGGCGCTGTGCAGCCGCTGTGCAGGCGCTGCCAGGCCGCCCGCTCCTGCAGCCACATAAAACGGCAACCAGTGTTCGTCGCTCGGGTGCAGCGCCTTGGCGTGTGGCGCGCGGGCGCGATAGTCGAGCAAGGCCTCGCGGTCGCGCGCCGCCACGCGCTCGGCGACCCAGTCGGCAAAGGCCAGCACGTCGGCGTCGGCCGGGGCGTCGATGGCGGCGCGCACGGTGCCGAAGAAGCGGCGCAGGTCGTGCGTGAGGCTGCCGCTGGCGAGCACCAACACGCCCTCGGC
>JANONH010000068.1:0-10055 GCA_031420735.1 Methylibium sp. | reverse complement strand
CAGGGGCTTGTCGGCGCCGACATCCACCGTGCGTATCGTCACCGGCATGCCGTTCATCGTCTGTACCACCGAGCGGTAGGCCTCGAACTGCTCGTCTTCGCCGGGCAGGTCACCGTTGCGGTTCATGAACAGGAACTCGCTGCGAAACAGTCCGACCCCACCGGCGCCGGCTTCGAGTGCCGCCGCAGCGTCCCCCGGAAGCTCGATATTCGCAAGCAACTAGACTCGTTCGCCGCCAAGCGTCACGGCCGGCGTGTGCCGCAGCCGCGACAAGCTCGCTCGCTCGAAGTGGCTTTGCCGCTGTCTGAATCTGTATTCCTCGAGCACGATGGGTGACGGGTTGACGATCGCCACCCCGGCGTCGCCGTCGATGACAACCCAGTCATCCTGGCGTATCAGGCGGCTTGCCTCGCGGGCTCCAACAATGGCTGGCACGTCGAGGCTGCGCGCCACGATCGCGGTATGCGAAGTCTGCCCGCCGACATCGGTGACGAAACCTATAAACACGCTGCGCTTGAACTGCAGCATGTCGGCCGGCGCGATGTCGTTGGCAACCAGTACCAGCGGATCCTCGCCCCCGAAGTCGCGCGCATTGGCGTCGGCATCCGCGACCGGGGGTCTCTTCTCGAGCGAAAGCGCCTTTAGCAAACGCTCGACGACCTGCTCCAGGTCTGCCTTGCGTTCGCGCAGGTAGTCGTTTTCCATCTCGTCGAACTGTCGTGCCAGCACCTCGAGTTGCGCCGAGACCGCCCATTCGGCGTTGTAATGGCGATCGCGTATCCACTGCCCGGCTGCGCCCGTCAAGGCGTTGTCGTGCAAGAGCATGAGGTGCACGTCCAGCAACGCGGAAATCTCTGGCGGGGCGTCCGCCGGAAGATCGCGTTGCAGACGCTCGAGTTCCTCGGTCACAGCGTCCCGCGCAAGGCCAAGGCGCAGCACTTCGGCGTCGAGCTTCGCTGTCTCGACGAAGTAGTGCGCGACGTCGACGCGGCTCGACGCGACCAGCATGGCGCGCCCGATCGCCACGCCCCTCGAAATCGGCACCCCGAAGATCTGAAAACTCATCGATTCATCCCGGCCATACCACCTCACAATGCTTGGGGGCGCGGTGCAGCCCGCCAGCGTGCTGCGCGATTCGACCAAAGAACGCGCCGTCTTGTTTGCTCCACCTTGCCCTTCGACCCGGCCGTTTAGTCGCCGCGTCGACGCACTGCGAATTGCCTCGCCCGGTCTACTCGCCTTCGCCGAACTTGTCGTTGATCAGGGCAGTCAGCGCGTCCATCGCTTCTCGCTCCTGCTCTCCAAGCGTCTCAACCTCGATCTCCGCGCCAAGCCCTGCAGCCAACATCATGACCCCCATGATGCTCTTCCCATTGACCCGCCTCGTCCCGCGGCTCAGGTGAATCTCGCACGGAAAACCTCCCGCAAGTTTGGTTAACTTGGCGGACGCGCGAGCGTGCAGCCCGAGCTTATTGCTGATGCTGATCCGTATTGAGATCATTGTCGGCACCGCCCCCCACCTTTTGCGCTTGACTTTGCGGCCGCGTGGGCGCGACCTGCATGACCCCTTGCGTTGCACCTGCCAGCGCGCGCGCGACCAGCAGGTCAAGCGGCTCGTGCGCGTAGTTGATCGTGCGCCACAGCATGGGCACGTTCGCCCCAGTGACGATCTTTACGCTCACCCCGTTTGCCAAGCGCTGCGCGACGTTGTTCGGCGTGGCTCCAAAGACATCGGTGAGGATCAATGCTTCCCGCCGGCCCGGCACGCAAAGCGCTCGTTCCAACAAAATTCTCGCTTGAGCTTCGATCTCTTCGGGCATTAGATGTGGCGTTACGTCGAGAGCCTCGACTCGCGCAGCGGCCTCCGGGAAAGCATGCCCGGCCGCAGCTTTCAATGCCGAGGCGAGTGGAGCGTGCGCGATGATGAACAAGCCAGCCATCTGCATCGATTATGGATTCGGCGCTCGAGGCTCGCGCCAAGTTTGTTGCAGGGCCGACTCGATGCCCAGGTCATAAGCGCAAAGCCGGTGGATTTCACCGTTGCAAATGCACTCCATCGAAGAACGTTTCGAGTGTCGCGGCGGATGGTGCACCCCCCAGCGCGCCGACATGAAACACCCACATTCCCGCGGAAACCACCATGGCCTGTTCGAGCAGGCCGGTCCCGTTCGGGCGACTTCCCGCAATTTCAAAGCGCATGGCAGCGTCGGATCCTTCCATGCCTTTGACGGACGCCCGTCGAGCATGGGTCTCGCGTCCTTCGAGATTGCGCGCGCGAGCCGTGCGCAATTCTGCAAGTGCAGGCGCCACGAGCGTCTGCTTGCCCACGTTGGTAGCGCTGAGCGCCCACAGGGTGCCTTCGGCACGACAGCTCAGTAATTGAGTGGCGACATCAACGCCTGCCAGGCGCAAGCTGCGCAACTGTTTCTGAGGTTTGCAAGGAAACAGCACGACGAGTCGGCCACCCTCGGGTTTTACTTCGCGCCAGTCAAGAGCCGGCGCACAGCTGCCGACCAAGAGCGCCGCAGCGTAGAAAACCACACGCGAACCCAGGAACGATCGCATCGGACGATCACCTGGCTTCAGAGCGACCCAAAAACTTTTTGGAGGATCGCGCTGCCGGTGGCGGCGGGATCGCGACGAATATTCTTCTCTTCCTCGCCAATCATCAGGAACAAGCCGTCGAGCGTCTTGGACGTGACGTACTTCTGCAGGTCTGCGTCCTCGCGCTCGACGATCCCCAAGCCCGCCGCCTGTCCGGCAACGGCGTTGTACTTGGCGGAAAGCTCGAATTTTTCGGTTGCTTTGGTCACGATCGGCAAAAACTTGGCGCTCAAGGCGACCCGGGTCTTGTCGGCAAAAAAGCGCGTGACAGACGTGTCGCCGCCCGCCAAGACGGCTTTGGCATCGGTCAGCGTCATCTGCTTCACTGCATTGGCGAGCAGGGGTTTAGCCTCGGGCACGGCCGCTTCCGCAGCGCGGTTCATCGCCGTAACCAAGTCATCTACCTTACGGCCTTGTCCCAAACTTCGCAGCAACTTGGTCGCGCTGTCGAGCCCCCTGGGTAGCGCGATCCTCACTTTAGGATTACCAAGAAATCCGTCGGCCCGCCCGAGCAGCGCCACGGCCGACGCCGCTCCGCGGTCCAGGGCAGCCTTTAGTCCGGCATTCGCGTCGCGGCTGTCCAGAGCATGCGCCTTTTGGGCGCCAAGCCAGAGCGCCATACCGGCGCCCAAATGAGCTGTGAAACGTCGTCTTTGCATGTTCTATCCTTAAAAAGCCAAGGCTCATTCACCCATCGCGGCCTGACACGCCGGCTGCGCTGGCCTGTTCGTCGGCGTGGTAGCTCGAACGCACCATGGCGCCCACCGCCGCATGGCTGAACCCCATCGCGCGGGCCTCTTGCTCGAACATGGCGAACGTATCGGGGTGCACATACCGGCGCACCGGCAGGTGGTGCGCACTTGGCGCCAAATACTGCCCCAGAGTGAGCATGTCGACGCCGTGGCGGCGCATGTCTTGCATGGCGCACAAGATCTCGTCGTCGGTCTCGCCCAGGCCGACCATCAGCCCGCTCTTGGTCGGCACACCCGGGGTCGACGCCTTGAAGCGCCTGAGCAATTCGAGCGAGAAAGCGTAATCCGAGCCAGGGCGCGCCTGCTTGTACAGGCGCGGCACGGTCTCCAGATTGTGGTTCATCACATCGGGGGGCGCGGTGCGCAAGAGATCGAGTGCCCGGTCGAGGCGGCCACGGAAATCGGGCGTGAGTATTTCGATCCGTGTCGCGGGCGCGTACTCTCTCACCTTGCGGATACAGGCCACGAAGTGAGCTGCCCCGCCATCGCGCAGGTCGTCGCGGTCGACGCTCGTGATCACCACGTACTCGAGCCGCAATCGTGCGACCGTCTCGGCAAGATGTCGAGGTTCGTCCGCATCCAGCGCGTCGGGGCGCCCGTGTCCGACGTCGCAGAACGGGCACCGACGCGTGCACTTGTCCCCCATGATCATGAAGGTCGCAGTGCCCTTGCCGAAGCACTCCCCGATGTTCGGGCAGGACGCCTCCTCGCACACGGTGTGCAGCTTCTGTTCGCGCAAGATCTGCTTGATCTCGTAGAAACGAGTGGACGGCGATCCCGCCTTGACGCGGATCCATTCGGGCTTCTTCAAGATTTCCGCCGGCACGACCTTGATGGGAATGCGCGCCGTCTTGGCCTGGGCCTTCTGCTTGAGTGTCGCGTCGTAGGTGGCGGGGTCGGCGGTCATCGTGGGCTTAACGTGGGCTCAAAAAACTGGTGAGGTGCGCACCGAGTTGTTCGGCCACGCGATCGCATGAAATCGCAACGCCGATTGTAGAAAGATCGACCGTCCTCAGGCCCGGATAGCCGCATGCGTCGATGCGCTCAAAGGGGCTCAGGTCCATGTGCACGTTCAGCGCCACGCCGTGATAAGCACAGTGCCTGGACACCTTGACCCCCACTGCGGCAATCTTGCCGATACCGCACCAGGGGTTCTCGGCGGCGCGCTCGCGTGGCAATGCTGTGTGCCCGAGAGGATCGGCCAGGTTCACATAGACGCCCGGTGCTCCGACCACGCGCTGGCCGGTCGCACCGCAGGCTTCGAGTGTCTTCAACAGGGCCCGCTCGAGTTGGAAGACGTATTCTTTGACGTGCAGTCCGAGGCGTCGCAAGTCCACCAAGGGATAGGCCACGACTTGACCCGGCCCGTGGTAAGTCACCTGGCCGCCACGGTCGCTACGCACGACGGCGATATCGCCAGCCTGCAACACGTGTTGCGCGCGGCCAGCAATGCCCAAGGTGAACACCGGGGGGTGCTCGCAGATCCATAACTCGTCGGGCGTGTCGGCTTGGCGCGCCTGGGAAAACGCGCGCATCGCCGCCCAAGTTTCCAGGTAATCGGCGCGGCCGAGTTTGCACACCCGCATCTTGTACTTACCAGGCTGTAGCGTGCGAACCGGCCCGAAACCAAGCCGCAGGCTTCGGGGGCGGCGCACAGGGCGACCGTCGGTGTTTGCTGGCGCTGGCCCCGGCAAGCCCGAGCAGATGCCGGGCTGAGAGAGACGGTTCCATGGGCCCGGCTTGGCAAGACTGCGCTACAGCACAACCTTGACCAACGGGTGCGCACCCAGGGCGCGGTAGAGCCCGTCGAGCTGTTCTCGACTGGTGGCCGTGACGGTGACGGTGAGTCCGAGATAACGGTTCGCTTTGCTCGGTCTCAGTTCGATCGAGGCCGGGTCGAACTGCGGATCGAAGGTCTGCGCGATGGCCACCACCGCGGCCGTGAACCCCTCTTCGTTGACGCCCATCACCTTGACCGGAAACGCGCTCGGGTACTTGATGAGCGACGGCTCCGAGGGCTCTGCACTCGCGGTCATGGCCTGTCGGTGGTTGGGGGGCAACTGAGCTGCGCGAAGGGGTCGCGTCAGATGCTGTCGCTTTGCTTCGCACGTTGGTAGGCTTCATGGAGCCGCGCGTACACGGGGCCCGGTTTGCCTCGCAATGCACCGTGACCCACGGCCTCGCCGTCGAGCCGGGTCACGGCCAGTACTTCCTTGGAAGCAGAGCTCAGCAGCAGTTCGTCGGCCGCGGAGACTTCGCCCTCCCCCACCGGGCGCAGGCCAAAGCCGATGCCGAGGTCTTCGCACAATTCACGCAGGAGTTCGAAGCGAATGCCCTCAAGCACGTGGTCGCTTTTAGGCACGCCGATCAGCGCCCCGTCCTTCACCATCCAGACATTGGAGGTCGCGGCTTCGGTAAGAAAGCCGTCGCGGAACATGATGGTTTCGGTGGCGCCCTGGTCCGCCGAAATTTGCCGCGCGAGCACGTTACCCAACAGAGAAATACTCTTGATGTCTCCTCGCTCCCAGCGAAAGTCGCGTGCGCTCACGCAGGCGACGCCGGCGTGCCGCTGTTCGGCCGTGGCCGGCTTCATGGGGTTGGCCATCATGAAAACGGTGGGAGCGACATGGCTCGGCATGACCGGGTCGCGCACGGCCACGCCGCGGGTCACCTGCAGGTAGACAAGTTGCTCGGCTGCAGCGCTTTGTTCGAACTGTGCCGCCACCAAGCGACGCATGCGCTCGAGCCATTGTTCGGGCGTGTAAGGATTGGCAATGCGCACCTTCGCGAGGTTGCGCTCGAGGCGGTCCATGTGCTCGTTAAACCGGAACAAGCGCCCGTCATGCACCGGAACGACCTCGTAGATACCGTCGCCGAAGATGAAGCCGCGGTCGAGCACGCTCACCTTCGCATCGGCAATGCGCAGGTAATCGCCGTTCAAGTAGCACACGGATTGCGTGGTGGCGCTGGGCAAGGTGTTCATGGTGGCGGTGAGCTTAAGGCGGCTGCGTACTGCGCTGCAAGCTCTCACTTTATCCACAAACGCAGCGAGTCCCAGGCGCGGCCGAGCAAACCGGCCTGTTCGACCGGCTCCAGCACCGCCAGGGGCACTTCGGTCACCGCGACTGCGTTTGCGCTTACCTTGATGCTGCCGACCACCAAGCCCTTGACCAGAGGCGCCACCAGCGGCTCGGTGCGCGCGATTTCCGTCTTGAGTTTGTCGCCTTGCCCCTTGGGAACGGTGGCGAACACGGCCTTGGCGCTGCCGAGCTTGACGGTCTTGTCCGTGCCCTTCCAGACATCGGGCGTGACGATGACCTGGTTGGCCTCGAAGAGCTTGACCGCGTCGAAGGCGCTGTAGCCCCAGTTCAAGAGTTTCTGGCTTTCGCTGGCCCGCGCTTCCGAAGAGGCGGCGCCGAGCACGACCGAGAGCAGCCGCCGCTGGCCATTGGGCATGTCGCGCCGAGCGGTCGCTACGAGGCAGTAGCCAGCCGCTTCCGTGAAGCCTGTCTTGAGCCCGTCGACGCTCGGATCGCGGTAAAGCAGCAGGTTTCGGTTGTGTTGTTTGATCTTGTTGTAGGTAAATTCCTTCATCGACGAATAACGCAGGTATTCCGGGAAGTCCTGCACCAAACGAGTCGCCACCACCGCCAGGTCCCGGGCGGTGCTTACATGGCCCGCAGCGGTCAGGCCTTCGGGATTCTTGAACGTCGTGCCCGTGAGACCGAAAGCCTGTGCCTGGCGGTTCATCATTGCAACGAACTGGTCGTAGCTTCCGCCCACGCCTTCGGCAAGCACCACCGTCGCGTCGTTGCCGCTTTGCACGATCTCGCCCTTGAGCAGATCGTCGACCGAGACTTGGCTGTTAAGCGGCAGAAAACTGCGCGACGCGCCTGTCATGCCCGTGCGCCACGCGCGCTCGGACACTGGCAGCGTCTGCTCGAGCGTCAACTTCTTGTCTCGAAGCGCCTGGAACACGAGATAGGCCGTCATGAGCTTGGTCAAAGAGGCCGGCTCGATGGGCAGATCGGCATCCTTGGCCGCCAGAACCTGGTTGGTGGTGACGTCGAAAAGCAAGTACGAGCGCGCGGCAATCTCGGGCGCTTGCGGCGTCTGCGCGCCGGCAGTGGACGAAACCAAGGCTGCGGCGAGCGCCAAAAGCAGAGACAAGAATCGTTTCATTTGATCGCGTGTTTGAAGAGAAGAAGTTTCGACTACGCCGCCAGCGGCACAGACCAGGCGCGCACGAGCAGCGCCTTCAGCAGCACGAGCTGCCCGTGAAAAAAATGGCCGGCGCCGGGAACCACGGTCACCGCAAGCCCTTGCGGGCGTGCCCAGTCGAGCGTGGCGGCCAATGGCACCACGTCGTCGGCTTCACCATGAACGACCAGCGTATCGGCCGGCACCTGCGGCAGCGACTGCGTCAATGTCGAGGGTGCGATCAGCGCCAAGCGCACGGGCCGCTCGGTTTGCGCCCCTGCCGCAAGACGCGCAGCGACGCTCGCGGCCACGAAGCCGCCGAACGAAAAGCCGGCAAGCCACAGCGGCAACGCCGGCTCGGCCGCGCCGCAGCGAAAGGCGCCGACCACGGCGAGCGCGTCGTCGACCTCGCCGGCTCCACCGTCCCACACGCCCGCCGAAGCGCCCACGCCGCGAAAGTTAAAGCGCACCGATCGGCAGCCAAGATGCACGCCCGCGCGCGCCACCGTCTGCACGACCTTGTTGTCGAGCGTCCCGCCATGGAGGGGGTGGGGATGGCACACGACGAGCAACGCCCTGGGCGCTTGTTCGGGCTCGTCGATGGCGCACTCGAGCGCCCCGGCGGGGCCACTCACGGATCTGCGCTGTGTCTGCGCGTTCATCGGCCCACGTCTGGCGGCAAAAGCAGACGCTCGACGACCTTGCCGCGCTTCAGATGGGACTCGACGATCTCGTCGATGTCGTGCAAGTCGACATAGCTATACCAAATGCCTTGCGGATACACCACCGCCACCGGCCCGCCGGCGCAGCGGTCGAGGCAGCCTGCTTTGTTAACCCGCACACCGCCCGGCCCCAGCAGCCCGGCCGCCTTCACTTGCTGTTTGCAGCGCGCGAACGCCGCTTCGGCGTCGTGGTCTGCGCAGGCCGGTTCGCCGTCGCGCTTGTTGAGACAGAAGAACACATGGTGCTCGTAATAGCTCATCGGCGTGATTGTAGGTTCGGGCTTCATTCTCCCCGCGACGCGGCGCGCGCAAGCAGGTACACCAGCGCGGCATAGGGCCAGAGCCAGCCGATCCACTGCGACAGGCCGTGAAAGCGGATAAAGCGCCCCTGCTCCCAAGCCTGCAGGCTTGCCGCGTAGAAAGGGTCGGGCGGCGCAAGATTGATGAGCGCGAGCGTCGCAGCCAACACCACCACCGCGAGCGCTGCCGAAGCGCGAGCCGGCACCCAGGCGAGCGCTGCGCCAACGGCCGCAGCGAGCGCCACCGCCGGGCCCACAGGCGGCGTGATCCAGGTCAGCGCGTGCTCCGGGCCAAAATTGAGCGCGGTCGACAGCGTTGTGACCGCGATGCCAAGCAAAATCGTCGCTGCGAGCACCGCGAACCGCCTGGGCCCGCTGCGCGTGAGGGCATAGCCGAGCAGGCACGGCGCCAGCAAACCGCCGGCGATGCCAAGCACCTCGATCGCCGGCACGAGCTGCGACACGCCGGAGGTCCAGTTCGTGTCGAGCCGCCCGTCCCAAGCGCTGTCTTCGAGCCACAGCGCCAGCGCGTCCTGTGCGCGCCGCATGACCTGGCCCAGTCCGAACGGCAGCGGCGGCGGGAAGAGCAAGCCCAGGGGCCACAGCAGCAAGAGCGCCAGGCCCGTGCCTCGCCCGCGCAGCAGCCAACGCTCGCGCCAGTGTTGCCAGCGCCGCAAGCCGCCGAGCTTATCGACCAGCAACAGCACCAGCGCGCCGATGGCCGCGCCCCCGGCATTGAGCATCCAGTCGATGATCGAGGGCACGCGCCTGGGCAAAAAGTGTTGCAAGGACTCGAGCCCATAGCTGAGCCCCGCCGCAAGAAACAAGGCGAGCAGGCCGGCGAGCCAAGCCGAACCGCCCGAGCGCAGCACACCGGCGGCCAACAGTGCGCCCAGCGGGATGTAGCCGAGCAAGTTGCTGAGCAGATCGAAGCGGCTCACGCCGCGCGGCTGAGGCACGGCGAGGAGCCAGCCCTTGCTTTGCAGATGTTGCGGCGCTTCCCAGCCGCTAAACGGGTGCAGGCTGGCGTAAGCGATGAGGCAAACAGTGACGGCCGCCAAGGGCCAAGCCAGGCTGCGGTGCGCCATAGGGCTCAGAACGGCTTGACGACGACCAGCACCACGATCGCCGCGAACAGCAGCACTGCGGCCTCGTTGAAGACGCGATACCACCGGTGGCTGCGCCGGTTGGCCAGTTGCTCGAAGTCGCGCAGCAGACGGCCGCAGACATGGTGATACCCGAGGGCAGCAATCACCAACACGAGCTTCGCATGCAGCCACGCATTGCCCTCGCCGCGACCGATGCCATAACCGAGCCACAGCCACAGGCCGAGCCCCAGGGCCGGCACCATGAGCAGGGTCGAGAAACGCAGCAGCTTGTGCGCCATCAACAGCAGCCGCTCGCGCTCGGCGTGGCTGTCGGCCGCGACCATGGCGAGGTTCACGAACAGGCGCGGCAGGTAAAACAGGCCGGCAAAC
>JANONH010000067.1:0-6495 GCA_031420735.1 Methylibium sp. | reverse complement strand
GATGATCGCCTCGTGCGCGTGGATCAAACGCGAGAGCTGCACGGCAGCCGGCTCCCGCCCTTTGGGTGGGCGCTCAATGGACGTCAACTCGGCTACATCGGCCGCCATCGCCACGCTGATGCCGCCCAGCACCTGGATGCGCTCGGCCAGCACGTCCACCAGGGCCGCCTGCTCCTCGAAGTGCTTGTCGTAGAGGAGGTGCAACTGGTTGAAAGTCGGGCCGACAACTTGCCAGTGGTGTTTTTTGTACATGTCGCGCAAGGTCATGGTGTCGGCCAGAGTCTGGTTGAGCGCCGTCACGCTCTTCATGCAGACGTCTTCGCTCAAACCATTGGGCAGCTTGACGATCTCGCCAAAGCCTTGCGTCTGGGCGGCGTCTTGACGCAAACGCGGCGAAACATTGCCTTGCTCGCCGCCGTTCTTGCCCGCGAGCGGCGGAGCGGTTTTGGTGTTCGCGCTCGAGTCGGCGCCGGCTTTGCGGCTCACGGTCTGTACCATCGTTGGCTCCTGGGTGGGTGGATGCGCTGATCCGGTGTGCTTTAGCGGCAAAACCCATTCCCGAGGTGTTTGCTGGCCGCTCGGTGCGGCCATGCGAGGCGACGGCGCAGGGCGCCGTGCGCTCGGGGCGCCTGGCGTGCAAGTGAAGCTCGGCTCGCGCCTGCCCGAGCAGGGAAACTCAGCGCCCACGATTTCGACGACTTCGACCGCGCACCGCGCGCAAGCGCCTGGGTCGCCACCCTCGGACCCCGTCGAGCGAGCAATTGCCGCAAACTTGTCCAGGGCTCGGTCTTGGATTTTCTTTAAATGGGCCCGACTCGCGCCGTGACTGAGAAATGGGACCGTCGCACGGGACTGCGCATCGCCGACGCAGAGGCGCAAACCAAATCGCGGCCCCGTTCTGTCAAGGGCGACCCGCAAGCAAGGCGCGCGGCGGGCGGCGTGCAGTGTGAGAGAGGGCCGACGAGCGTGTCGATCGGCCGCTTCTGGTTAGCATAGCGAGCGCTTCGACCCTTTGGCAGCGCTGCTTCACAGACCTTGGCTCGCAAAGGATCCGCCCATGTTTCGATCGACGCTCGCCATGCTGGTTCTTGCTTCGAGCCTCGCGCTCGGTGGCTGTGGCTACAACGATTTCCAGCGCCTCGACGAACAGACGAAGTCGGCCTGGTCCGAGGTGCTCAACCAGTATCAGCGGCGCGCGGACCTGATCCCCAACGTCGTGGCCAGCGTCAAGGGCGAGGCCAATTTCGAGCAAGAGACGCTCACGAAGGTGGTCGAGGCGCGCGCCCGCGCGACCAGCGTGCAGGCCACGCCCGAACTCGTCAACAACCCCGCGGCGTTCCAAAAGTTCCAGGCCGCGCAGGGAGAACTGAGCGGCGCATTGAGCCGCCTACTGGTGGTGAGCGAGAACTATCCCAACCTCAAGGCCAACCAGGGTTTTCAAGATCTGCGGGTGCAACTCGAAGGCACCGAAAACCGCATCACCGTGGCGCGCAACCGCTACATCAAGGCGGTGCAGGAGTACAACGTCCTGGCGCGCAGTTTTCCGAGCAACCTGACGGCGATGGTTTTCAATTACGAGCCCAAGGCCAGCTTCGCGGTGCAAAACGAAGCGCAGATCAGCACACCGCCGGCCGTGAATTTCGAGAAGCCGGCTTCCAGGTAGCGCCCCAGCGCCTGGACACGAGCGCATCGGCCCCGACAGGCCCCGCCATGCACTGGCCGCGTTGCCCGCTCTCATCCACCGCGGCGCGCGCTTGGGCGTGCTGCTGGGTCGGCGCCCTGGTGGCACTTGCCTGGCTCGTCGGGCCGGCGCTGGCGCAAGACCTGCAAGCCGTGCCGCCGCTCGACGCCCGGGTGGTCGACCGCACGGCCACCTTGTCGGGGGAACAGAAGAGCGCGCTTGAAACCAAGCTGGCGGCGTTCGAGCGCGAAACGGGCTCGCAACTGGCGGTGCTCATGGTGCCCTCGACCGCGCCCGAGGACATCGCGGCCTATGCGCAGCGCGTCGGCGAGGCCTGGAAGCTCGGTCGGCGCGAAGTTGGCGACGGCTTGCTGATCGTCGTCGCCAAAGACGAGCGCAAGCTGCGCATCGAGGTGGCCAAGGCGCTCGAGGGCGCGGTGCCCGACCTCGCGGCCCGGCAAGTCATCGAGCGTGCGCTCACGCCGGCGTTTCGGGTCAACGATTACGCCGGTGGCCTCAATGCCGCGATCGACCAGTTGAGCGCCCGCATCCGCGGCGAAAACCTGCCTCTGCCCAGCGCGCCGGGCCAAGGTTCGACCGGCGGCGCGCAGTGGAGCGACTTGGCCTTGTTCTTCCTGCTCGGCGTGCCGGTGGTCGGTGCGCTGCTGACCGGCGTGCTCGGGCGCAAGCTCGGCACCCTGGCCACCAGCGCGGGCGCGGGCGGCCTCGCATGGTTGGCCAGCGCCAGCCTGCTGGTTGCTGGCGGCGCGGCCGTCGTGGCCCTGGTCTTGGTGGGTGTGCTCGGACTCGGCGCCATGCGCCGCGGCGGCGGTGTCGGCGGTTTCCCGCCGGTGATCTGGGGCGGCGGCGGCTGGGGTGGCGGGGGTGGCGGCGGCGGTGGTTTCTCTTCGGGCGGCGGCGGCGACTTCGGCGGCGGCGGCGCCTCCGGTGGCTGGTAGCCAAGGGAGCATGAAGCCGTGAACCGCATCGCCCGCCTGCTGCGCCACCGCTGGCTCGACGAGGACGACACGCGCCGCGCGCTCGGGCCGCAGGCGCTGGCGCGCATCGAAGAGCGCGTGCGCGCCAGCGAGCGCAAGCACAGCGGCGAGATCCGCGTGTGCGTCGAGGCCGGCCTGCCGCTGGGCTACCTGTGGCGCGATCTCGGCGCCCGCGAGCGCGCGCTCAGCCTGTTCGGCAAGCTGCGCGTGTGGGACACCGAGCGCAACAACGGCGTGCTGATCTACCTGCTGCTGGCCGAACACCGCATCGAGATCGTGGCCGACCGCGGTGTCGACCGCGTGGCCGGCGCAGCCGAGTGGCACCGCATCGTGCAGGGCATGAGCGCGGCGTTCAAGGAGCGGCATTTCGAAGCAGGCCTGAACGCGGCCATCGACGCCGTCGATGCACTGCTGTGCGAACACTTCGCCTTGGCACCCGGCCAGGCCGATCGCAACGAACTGCCCGACGCACCTTCGCTCGGCTAGCCGAGCGGACCCACAGCCGATACGGCGCTTGGAGCGTGGACGGCAGAAGGCGTCGACGCGAACAGGGGCTGCAGCGGCGGCGCTTTCAAGCCCGGGCGCCTGGGTCTTCGCCCTTGTCGGTGGCCGCGCCGCGCATCGAGCCGGCCACCATGTCGAAGCGGAACAGCCGGCACTCGATCGGGCCGTTCCACATCGGCACGCGCAGGCTTTCTTTCAGGCGCATGGCCTGTGGCAGTTTCATGTCGGGGCTCAGCACCCAGGCGGTCCAGCCGGGATAGTGGCGTTTCCAGTGGCTGGCCAGCCGGGCAAAGAAGTCCTGGGCCGAGGCGCCGTCTTCAAAGCCTTCGCGCGAGGCCAGCGTCTGCGGCTCGCGGGCCGGCCCGCCGCGCGCGGGGCCGGCGTCTCGAAGGCCGGGCTGCATTGCCGCCTCGCTGCGCCCCAGCGGCCGCGCACGCGCTTGGCCGCGTGCGCCTTTGGGCTCGATGCGCTCGCCGTAGGGCGGGTTGAGCAGCATCGTGCCGCGCTCGGCGGGCGCCAGGCGCTGCAGCGCGTCGACCGTCTTGATCTCGATGGCGCCGAGCACGCCGGCCCGCTCGGCATTGCGCGCGGCGAAGTCGGTCATGCGAAAGGACACGTCGCTGGCGAAGATGGGCACCTCGCTGGCGTGTTCGCCGGCCCGCGCGGCGTCGCGCAGGGCGCGCCACTCGCGCACCGCGCCAGCGTCCTTGAATGGCGCGAGCCGCTCGAAGGCGAAGCGTCGGCGCGCGCCGGGCGCAATGCCGCAGGCCAGTTGCGCCGCCTCGATGGCGATGGTTGCGCTGCCGCACACCGGGTCGAGCAGTGGGCCGTCGGTGGGGCGCCCTTGCCAGCCGGCCGCCGCCAGCAGGGCCGCGGCCAGCGTCTCCTTGAGCGGCGCTTCGCCCTTGTCTTCGCGCCAGCCACGCTTGAAGAGCGCCTCGCCGGAGGTGTCGACATAGAGGGTGGCATGGTCGGCCGTAAGGTGCAGCAGCAGCGGCAGGTCGGGGTGGCGCGTGTCCACGCTCGGGCGGGCTCCGGCGGCCTCGCGCATGACGTCGCACACGCCGTCCTTGATGCGCAGGGCGGCGAAATTCAGGCTCTGCAGCGGCGAGCGCTGCGCCGTCACGTCGACCTTGATGGTCTGGGCCGGCGTGATCCACTCGGCCCAGCGCACGCTGCAGGCCAGAGCATGGAGGTCGTCCTCGTTGCGATACGGCGCCTCGGCCACGCGCCACAGCACGCGCTGGGCCAGGCGGCTGTGCAGGTTGAGCGCCATGGCCACCCGCGCCGAGCCCGCCAGCTCGACGCCGCCGCGCAGCGCGGTGCAGGCCGCCTCGGGCAGCAGCCGCGCGACCTCGGCTGCGAGCAGACCCTCGACGCCGGCGGCGCAAGGCAGGAACAAGTTCGGCTTCATGGCATTCAAGTTAAGTGCGGGGTCGCGGTCACAGGCTGCGCCGCAGATTGGCCGGCGCGATCTTGAGGGCTTCGCGGTACTTGGCGACGGTGCGCCGAGCGACCTGAATGCCCTGCTCTTCGAGCATGAGGCTCAACTGGCTGTCCGACAGCGGTTTCTTGTCGTCCTCGGCGCCCACCAATTGCTTGATCAGCGCGCGCACCGCCGTGCTCGAGGCGTTGCCGCCGGCGTCGGTGTTGAGCGAGCTGCCGAAGAAGTACTTCAATTCGTAGGTGCCGTAGGGCGTGGACATGTACTTGGCGGTGGTCACGCGCGAGATGGTCGACTCGTGCAGGCCCAACTCGTCGGCGATCTCGCGCAGCACCAGCGGCTTCATGGCGATGGCGCCGTGCGTGAAGAAAGACTTTTGCCGCTCGACGATGGCCTGGCTCACGCGCTGGATGGTGTCGAAGCGCTGCAGGATGTTCTTCATGAACCAGCGCGCCTCTTGCAGCCGCGAGCTCAGGCCGACGGCGGCCTCGCCGCCGCTCGCGGCGCTGCCGCGGCTGCCGCGCTGCTGCTTGATCGCCTGCGCGTACAGGTCGTTGATGCGCAGCTTGGGCATGACGTCGGGGTTGAGCACGACCTTCCAGCCGCGCCCGGCCTTCTGCACCACCACGTCGGGCACCACGATGTTGGCCTCGGCCTTGCTGAAAGGCCGGCCCGGCTTGGGCTCGCAGCGCACGATGAGCGCCTGCGCCGCTTTGAGCAGCAGCTCGTCGCAGCCGGTGGCGGCCATCAGCTTCTTGGCGTCGCGCCGCGCCAGCAGCTCGAGGTGGTGCTTGCAGATCAAGATGGCGATCATCTGCGCTTCGCAGCGCGCGCCGGTGCGCAACTGCAGCACCAGGCACTCCGAGAGGCCGCGCGCGCCCACGCCGAGCGGCTCGAGGTTGTGCAGCCACTTGAGCGCACAGCGCAAGCGGTCGTGCAGTTCTTCCACCGCCTCCGGGCCGTCGGACGCGGCCAGGCGCTCGGCGATGTCTTCGAGCTCGTCGGCCAGGTAGCCGTCCTCATCGAGCGAATCGATCAGCACCATGACGGCGGCGCGGTCCGCCGCCGAGAGCCGCATGCCGCGCAGTTGCTCGCGCAGGTGGTCTTGCAAGCTCGGCGCCGCGGCATTGCGCTCCATCGGGTCGAAGTCGTCGCTGTCGTTGTTGTTCGCGGCCTTGCCGGGGGTTTCGCGAATGCCGTCGAAGTCTTCGCGCTCGGTGCCGTTTTCCCAGTCTTCGCGCTCGCTGGCGCCGAACTCGACCGTGTCGGCGGTCGGCGGCTCGGGATCGGCGCCGGCCTCGGCGCTGGCGCCGTCCCAGGCTTCGTCGGCCGTGCGCTCGTTCGCGGCGGCGCGCTCCGGCGGTGCGTCGAAGTTCGTCGGCGCTTCCTCATCGACTTCGAGAAAGGGGTTCTGCTCGAGCATCTGCTCGACTTCCTGCTGCAGCTCGAGCGTGGAGAGCTGCAGCAGGCGGATCGACTGCTGCAATTGCGGCGTGAGCGCCAGGTGCTGCGAGAAACGCAGTTGCAGACCGGGCTTCATGCTCGAGCCGGGCCCTTGCGAACTGCAGAGCCGCGCCGCCGGCAGGTGGCAGCGAAACCCGGCGCGGTCGGCTCGAGAAAGCGGCGGCGCGGTGTGGCCATCGTCACATCCGAAAGTGTTCGCCGAGGTAGACCTTGCGCACGTCGGGGTTCTCGACGATCTGCGCTGGCGTGCCCTCGGCGAGCACGCGGCCCTCGCTGATGATGTAGGCGCGGTTGCAGATGCCGAGCGTTTCGCGCACGTTGTGATCGGTGATGAGCACGCCGATGCCACGGCTCTTGAGGAAACCGATGATGCGTTGGATCTCGATCACGGCGATCGGGTCGAC
>JANONH010000066.1:0-5478 GCA_031420735.1 Methylibium sp. | reverse complement strand
CGCGAGCTTGGAGCGCACCGAAAAGCCGACGTCGGCCGGCGTCCAGCCACTCATCGGGCCACGACCCGAAAGTCTTCCGCGGCCGCCGCGCCGGGGTAATGGAAGCGCACCGGGCCGTCCGCATCGCCGTCCACGAACTGGCGCACGAGAGGGTCTTTGCTGGCGCGCATTTCGGCCGGCGTGCCGCGTGCCACCACGCCGCCGTTGGCGAGGAAGACCACCTGGTCGGCAATGGAAAAGGTTTCATCGACGTCGTGGGAGACGACGATGCTCGTGATGCCCAGCGATCGGTTCAGTTCGCGAATGAGCCGCGCGGCCACGCCCATGGAGATGGGGTCCAGGCCGGCGAAGGGCTCGTCGTAGAGCATCAGTTCGGGGTCGAGCGCGATGGCGCGCGCCAGCGCCACGCGCCTGGCCATGCCGCCAGAAATCTGCGCCGGCATGAGATCGCGCGCGCCGCGCAGACCGACGGCGTCGAGTTTCATCAGCACCAGGTCGCGGATCATGTTTTCGGCCAAGCCGCTGTGCTCGCGCAGCGCGAAGGCCACGTTGTCGAACACCGACAGGTCGGTAAAGAGGGCGCCGAACTGGAACAGCATGCCCATGCGACGCCGCACCGCATAAAGGGCCTCGCGGTCCAGTGGCGCGATGTCGACGCCGTCGATCAGCACGCGCCCGGACATCGGCTCGAGCATGCGGCCGATCAGGCGCAGCACCGTGGTTTTCCCGCCGCCGGAGACACCCATGAGCGCCAACACGCTGCCGCGCGGCACCACGAGATCGACGTCGCGCAAGATGACGCGCTCGCCATAGCCGCAAGTGACTTGCCGTAGTTCGACGAGCGCGGGCGCTCGCTCGGGCATCGACGGCGCAGTGGGTGTTGTCATGGCCACGAGTTAAAAGCCGCAGCAAGGCGCTGCGGCGGGCCGAATGATAGGGGATGCCAATTGCGTAGAAAGGCCCACGGCACCAGGAGCCTGTCGGGCTTGGGGCGTCGAAGTGTAGTTGGCCCCAGCGAGGACAGTTTTTGCCGGGTTCGCAGGCCCATAGCCGTAGCTATGGGACAAGAAGCCGGTGAAAAATGGACCGCTGCGGCCAAATTGCAGCCGACGATCCCCAAGCCCGACAGGCTCCTAGCGCGGCAGGTCGCTCGCGCCCATCAGCGCTTCGTCGACGGCGCGCGCGGCCTGGCGCCCTTCGCGGATGGCCCAGACCACGAGCGACTGACCGCGCCGCATGTCCCCGGCCGCGAAGACGCGCTCGACATTGGTGCGGTAAGCAACGGGCAGCTCGGTGCTGGCGCGCGCATTGCCCCGGTTGTCTTTCTCGACGCCAAAGGCTTCGAGCACGCTCGCCACCGGGCTCACAAAACCCATCGCGAGCAACACCAGGTCGGCCTTGAGCAATTGTTCGCTGCCCTTGACTTCGACCATCTTGCCGTTTTGCCACTCGACACGCACCGTCTCGAGCCCGGTGAGCTTGCCGCCCTTGCCGCTCTTGCCGTCGCCGACAAACCGCTTGGTGGCGATGGCGAACTCGCGCTCGCAGCCTTCGTCGTGGCTCGCACTGGTGCGCAGCTTGTACGGCCAATAGGGCCAGGTGAGCGGCTTGTCCTCGGTCTCGGGAGGTTGCGGCATGACTTCGAACTGCGTCACGCTCGCCGCACCGTGGCGATTGCTGGTGCCCACGCAGTCGCTGCCGGTGTCGCCGCCGCCGATCACGACGACGTGCTTGCCGGCCGCGGAAATCTGCCCCTGGACCGCGTCGCCGGCGTTGACCTTGTTCTGTTGCGGCAGGAACTCCATCGAGAAATGCACGCCGGAGAGTTCGCGTCCCGGCACCGGCAGGTCGCGGCTCTGTTCGGCGCCACCGCTCAGCAGCACGGCATCGAACTCGGCCAACAGCCGTTCGGGCGAGACGGTTTCGCGCGACCAGTCGATCACCTTGCTGCCCTTGCCAAGCGGCTCGCTGGCGCGCCCGACCATCACGCCACAACGAAAAACCACGCCTTCGGCGGTCATTTGCCCGACCCGCCGGTCGATGTGCAGCTTTTCCATCTTGAAGTCGGGAATGCCGTAGCGCAGCAGACCGCCGATACGGTCGTTCTTTTCGAACACCGTCACGGCATGCCCGGCGCGCGCGAGTTGCTGCGCCGCAGCCAGGCCGGCCGGGCCGGAGCCCACCACCGCCACTGTCTTGCCGGTCTTGTGCTTGGCCGGCTCGGGCCGCACCCAGCCCTCGGCCCAGGCGCGGTCGATGATGGCGTGCTCGATCGACTTGATGCCCACCGGGTCGTCGTTCACGTTGAGCACGCACGCAGCCTCGCACGGCGCCGGGCAGATGCGCCCGGTGAATTCCGGGAAGTTATTGGTCGAGTGCAGCACCGCGATGGCATTGGCCCAATCGCCGCGCCACACCAAATCGTTGAAATCGGGAATGATGTTGTTGACCGGGCAGCCCGAGATACAAAACGGCGTGCCGCAGTCCATGCAGCGCGCGCTCTGGATCTTGGCGTCGTCGGCCGCCAGGCCGATGACGAACTCCTTGTAGTGCTTCACGCGCTCGGCGGGCGGTGCGTAGCCCTCTTCGATGCGCTCGTATTGCATGAAGCCGGTGATGTTTCCCATAAGGCGGTCTCTTTCGCTTTCGTGCTGCTCGCAAATTCGGGGGGTCGGACTGCCACCTGCTCGGGGCCGCGCCGACGCGCGGGCGCTGCCACGCCGGGGCGGCGTGGATGGGCGGCGGCTATTTGGCGGCGACCGCCTTGTCGCTGCCCGTGCGGTCGGGCACCTTGGCCTTGGCAATGGTGTCGCTGGCGTGCTTCCTCGCGCCGAGTTCACCGAGCGCACGCTTGTACTCGTGCGGGAACACCTTGACGAAGCGCTCGCGCGCGCTGGGCCAGTGGTCCAGAATTTCGCGCGCACGCAAGGAGCCGGTCCACTTGTGGTGGTCTTCGACCAGCTTCTTGAGCATTACTTCGTCGGCGACACCCTTGTGCAGGATGGCGGCGTCCTGCGTCGCGCGCTGCTCGTCGGCAGGCAAGACGCGCTCGAGCGCCACCATCGAGGTGTTGCAGCGCTGCGCGAACTTGCCGTCCTCGTCGTACACATAGGCCACGCCACCGGACATGCCGGCGGCAAAGTTGCGGCCCGTCTTGCCGAGCACGGCCACGGTGCCGCCGGTCATGTATTCGCAGCCGTGGTCGCCGGTGCCTTCGACCACTGTGGTGGCGCCCGACAGGCGCACCGCAAAGCGTTCGCCGGCCACGCCGCGGAAGAAAGCTTCGCCGCTGGTGGCGCCGTAGAGCACCGTGTTGCCCACGATGATGTTGTGCACGGCGTCGCCGCGGAAGTCGATGCTCGGGCGCACCACCACGCGCCCGCCCGAGAGGCCCTTGCCGGTGTAGTCGTTCGCGTCGCCGATGAGGTAGAGCGTGATGCCCTGGGCCAGAAAGGCGCCGAAGCTCTGGCCGCCGGTGCCTTCCATCTGGATGAAGATGGTCTGGTCGGGCAAGCCCTCCGGGCGCTGGCGAATGAGCTCGCCGGAGAGCATGGCGCCCACGGTGCGGTTGACGTTGCGCGTGGCCTCCATGAACTGGACCTTCTCGCCGCGCTCGATGGCGGGGCGGCATTTCTCGATGAGCTTGACGTCCAGTGCCTTCGAGAGACCGTGGTCCTGCAGCTCGACCTGGCGGCGCGGCATCTCGGCCGGCACTTGGGGCAGGTGGAACACCCGGCTGAAGTCCAGGCCCCGGGCCTTCCAGTGCGCGATGCCTTTCTTCGTGTCGAGCAAGTCGGCGCGGCCGATGAGCTCGTCGAACTTGCGAATGCCCAGTTGCGCCATGATCTGGCGCGCCTCTTCGGCAATGAAGAAGAAGAAGTTCACCACGTGCTCGGGTCGGCCCTGAAACTTGGCACGCAGCACCGGGTCCTGCGTGGCCACGCCCACCGGGCAGGTGTTGAGGTGGCATTTGCGCATCATGATGCAGCCCTCCACCACCAAAGGCGCGGTGGCGAAGCCAAACTCGTCGGCACCGAGCAGGGCCGCCACCACGACGTCGCGGCCGGTCTGCATCTGGCCGTCGGCCTGCACGCGGATGCGCCCGCGCAGGCCGTTGAGAACCAGCGTCTGCTGCGTCTCCGCCAGGCCCAGCTCCCAGGGCGTGCCGGCATGCTTGATCGAGGACCAGGGCGAGGCCCCGGTGCCGCCGTCGTGGCCAGCGATGACCACATGGTCGCTCTTGGCCTTGGCCACGCCGGCCGCGATGGTGCCCACGCCCACTTCCGAGACGAGCTTGACGCTGACGCTGGCGCGCGGGTTGGCGTTCTTGAGGTCGTGGATGAGCTGCGCCAGGTCTTCGATGGAGTAGATGTCGTGGTGCGGCGGCGGTGAGATCAGGCCCACCCCCGGCACCGAGTAGCGCAGCATGCCGATGTACTCGGACACCTTGCCGCCGGGGAGCTGGCCGCCCTCGCCCGGCTTGGCGCCCTGCGCCATCTTGATCTGGAGCTGGTCGGCCGAGACCAGGTACTCGGTGGTGACGCCAAAGCGCCCCGACGCCACTTGCTTGATCTTCGAGCGCAGCGAGTCGCCGTCCTTCAGCACGTAGTCGGCGGCCATGACCTTGGCGCCGATGACGTCGGAGACCTTGGTGCCCGCGGTGATCTTGATGCCCTTGAGTTCATTGCGGTAACGCGCCGGGTCTTCGCCGCCCTCGCCGGTGTTGCTCTTGCCGCCGATGCGGTTCATGGCAATGGCGAGCGTGGAGTGCGCCTCGGTCGAGATCGAGCCGAGCGACATGGCGCCGGTGACGAAGCGCTTGACGATTTCGGCGGCCGGCTCCACCGCGTCGATCGCGATCGCCTTGCCCGGGTCGACCTTGAACTCGAACAGGCCGCGCAGGGTCATGTGGCGCCGCGACTGGCCGTTGATGAGCTGGGCGTACTCTTTGTAGGTCTCGAATTTGTTGGCGCGCGTGCTGTGTTGCAGCTTGGCGATGGCGTCGGGCGTCCACATGTGCTCTTCGCCGCGCACGCGCCAGGCGTATTCGCCGCCGGCGTCGAGCATGGTGGCCAGCAGCGGGTCTTCGCTGAACGCCGCCTTGTGCATGCGCAGCGCCTCTTCGGCCACCTCGAACACGCCGATGCCACCCACCTGCGTGGCGGTGCCGCGGAAGTACTGGCCGACGAAGCCTTTGTCCAAGCCGATCGCCTCGAACAACTGCGCGCCGCAATACGACATATAGGTCGACACGCCCATCTTGGACATGATCTTGGAGAGCCCCTTGCCGATCGCCTTGACGTAGTTGTAGATGGCTTTCTCGGCCGACAGCTCACCCGGCAACTCGGCGTGCATTGCCGCCAGGGTTTCCATCGCAAGGTAAGGATGCACCACCTCGGCGCCATAGCCCGCCAGCACGCCGAAGTGATGCACCTCGCGAGCGGAGCCGGTCTCGACCACCCGGCCGGCGGTCGTGCG
>JANONH010000065.1:0-3594 GCA_031420735.1 Methylibium sp. | reverse complement strand
CGTCGCGCTCGACGGCGGCCAGGTAATAGGCGTTGAGTTCGGCATGCGCGCCGTGTTCGATGGCGCGGCGGTAGGCCTGGGCGGCCTCGGCGGCGCGCTCGCTTTCGCGCAGGATGTCGCCTGAGCGGCTCCAGACTTCGGGCTGGGCGGCGTCGAGTTCGAGCGAGCGCCGGTAGGCGGCCAGCGCCTCCTCGCGGCGACCGAGCGCGTACAGGGTCTCGGCCCGGCGACCCCAGATCAGCGCCTGCCCCGGCCCGCTGAGCGCGAGCAGCTTGTCAAAACCGGTCAGCGCCTCGGGCAGGCGGCCCAAGCGGCCCAGCGCGCTTGCGCGGTGGATGCAGGCGTCGCGGTTGTCGGCTTCGATCTGCAGCACTTGGTCGGCCGCCGCCAGCGCCTTGTCGGTCTGCCCGAGGCGCAGCCAAATCGCCGCCAGGTTGACCAAAGTCGAGACGCGGCCCGGCACCAGTTGCAAGGCGGCGAGACAGTGCCGCTCGGCGTCTTCAAAGCGCCCAGCCTCAAGAGCGGCCAGGCCGTCGAAGAAACGCAGCCTGGCTTGTTCAAAGGTTTCACTGTTGGTTGAATCGGGCATGGGTACGGAAGGCGTTCGCAGGGCGCTGCAGGCGTCCCAGGCAGGAGCATGATATTTCTGCGGCGAACGGCTGCCAGCGGATTCTGTCGAGGCCCGCCATTGGCGGGCGCAGCGTTTGCCCCAGCCTTTGCAGCCGCTCCCTGAAAGGTCGAACATGAGCCACGCCGTCCCACTGCCGACCCCCGACCAGACGCCCGCCGCGGTGCCGCAGGTGCAGCGCGAGCTGCCCGGCATGCCGCCCGAGGATCCGATTCCGCCCGAAATGGCGCCCGACGAAGAAATGCCCAACCAGCCACCGCCCAACGCGACGGGGGCCGTGTGAAGGAAGCACACTCCAAGCCGATGGTCGGCGCGCGCGCGCGGCATTTCTCGATGCTGCGCGACTTTCACCTGGCCGATTTCTTCACGCTCGGCAATGCGGCCTGCGGCATGGCCGGCGTGTTGCTGGCCATGAGCTTCATGGCCAGCAACTCGCTCGCGCTGTTCATGTGGGCCGCGGCGATGGCGCCGCTGGCCTTCGTGTTCGACGTGCTCGACGGCCGCATCGCCCGTTCGCGCAACCAGCATTCGGCCCTCGGCCGCGAACTCGACTCGCTGGCCGACGTCATCTCGTTTGGCGTGACACCGGCGGCGCTGGCCTTCGCGGCCGGGCTCGATGGCGGCTGGGACGTGGCCGCGCTGATCTACTTCGTCTGCTGCGGCGTGAGCCGCCTCGCGCGCTACAACGTCACGGCCGAGAGCCTCTCCGCCGGACAAGCGAAGGTCGCCTACTTCGAGGGCACGCCGATTCCAACGAGCGTGGTGCTGACTGCGGTGCTTGCCTTCGCGGCCTGGCAGGGGCGCATCGGCGAAGCCGTGTACGGTGGCATGCTCATGCTCGGGCCGTGGGAGTGGCATCCGCTCTCGCTGCTGTTCGTGCTGTCGGGCTCGCTCATGATCAGCAAGACCTTGCGCGTTCCCAAGCTGTGAGTCGGGACCGAGCGGCCGCGAACGCCACGCCGTCCGCGGCCCGCTTCGGCTGGGTCGATTTCTCGGCTGCGCCGGACACGGTGGCGCGGCGATTGATCGGCGCCCATCTGCAGGTGGCGGGCGTGGGCGGCATCATCGTCGAGACCGAGGCCTACGACCCCTTCCTCAGCCGGCGTTTAAGCGGGTGCCGCCAATGATTCATGATTTCAGAGCCGCAGGCGCGTTGACGCTGGCCCCCGATGCAACGCTGGTCATCGGCGCCGGTGCCGCCGGGCTGGCGGTCGCGTTGACGCTGGCCGATGCCGGCGAGCGCGTCGTCGTGCTCGAATCGGGCGGCGACAGCAACGACCAGAACGCCGCGCAGGAAGCAGCGCCGCTCAACGAAGCGGTGCAGACAGGCTTGCCGCTGGCCTGGGTGCAGAACGGCCGCGCGCGGACGATCGGCGGTACCACGGCGCTCTGGCATGGGCAGTGCATGCGGCTGCACGACATCGACCTCAGCAAGCGGCCGTGGGTGGCGCACAGCGGCTGGCCGATGGCGCTTTCCGAGCTGGACAGTCACTACGCGGCGGCCGAGCGCTTTCTCGGTCTTTCGGGCCTCGGCTACGGCGCGTCGCGCTGGCAGGAACACGCCAGCCTGCAGCCGCTGGTGTGGGACGACGACCACTTGCTACACGACTTCACCGAATACACGCCGAACCCGCATCTGGGACATGTCCACCGTCGGCGTCTGGATGCGCACCCCCGGCTCGACCTGCTGCTGCACGCCACCGCCAGCCGGGTGATCGTCGAGCGCGGCCAGGTCAGCGCGATCGAAGTGCGTGACAGCGTGCGCCCGGCGGCGATGTTCGCGGCACGCAGGGTCGTGCTGGCCGGCGGCGCGATCGAAAACGCGCGCTTGCTGATGTTGAGCGACAGTGAGGGCATCGGGCTCGGAGACGGCCGCCAGTTCACCGGCCGCTTCTACCAGGACCACCCGATCATCCGCACGGCGCAGGTGGTCGCCAAGGATTTCCGCGTGCTGCAGGACCGCTATATCGCGCTGCACCGGGGTAGGCGCCGGCTGTTCGCAAAGGTGCGGCTGTCGCCGCAGGCGCAGCAGCAGCACCGCCTGCTCGACGCCACGGCTGTCTTCCTGCACGAGCACGACGACCCGGCGCGGCAGGCACTGCGCCGCCTCGTGCTGGCGGCGCGCTACCGGCGCCGGCCCGAGAACCCGCTGCAGGACGCCGTGCGCAGCATGGCCGCGCCGGCATCGCTGC
The DNA here is from genome assembly GCA_031420735.1 of Methylibium sp. GTDB lineage: Bacteria > Pseudomonadota > Gammaproteobacteria > Burkholderiales > Burkholderiaceae_C > Methylibium. The sequence continues at coordinate 774 of JANONH010000065.1, read as the reverse complement.
TGCGCGATGCGTGGCGCCGCTACGCCAGGGGTCTGGCCACCGGGGCCCGGCCGTCTGCCGTGTGGCTGCAGTTGTGGATCGAGCAACAACCCGACGCCGACAGCCGCATCACGCTCGACGAGCGCCGCGACATGCTCGGCTTGCGGCAGGCGCGGCTGAACTGGACCTGCGGCGATCTGGAAATGAGCACCAGCCGCGCATTGACCCGTTGGGTCGGCAACGGTCTGGCCCGGCTCGGGCTGGCCGAGCTGCGCGAGCTGCCGGCGATGACCGACGACGCTGCGTGGCGGCAAACGGTCGGCGACGCAGCGCACCCTGCCGGCACCACGCGGATGTCGGCCGACCCGGGCAGCGGCGTCGTCGACGCGCAATCGAAGGTGCACGGCATCGCCGGCTTGTATGTCGCCGGCAGCAGCGTGTTCCCGATCTGTGGCTACGCCAACCCGACGCTGACGATCGTCGCCCTGGCGTTGCGGCTGGCTGAGCACTTGCAGGCGAAGCAGAGCGTCGCTGCGTGACCCGGCGCCACGCGGCTGGCGCGCTACGCAAGCCGGCTTATGCCTCGCGGCGCGGGGCGACGACTGAGTTCGGATCAAACCGCTTGACCGCAGCCGCAAACGCAGTGACCTACTGTAAACAGCAGCGTGCGACGGTCGAAGCTGCGAAGCGGTAAGCCTCATGAACGACGGCGGCCCTGCTGCGATCGCCGCCCGACTTCTCGCGCCCCGACAACGCGCTCGGTGCGCGTGGCAGACTGCGCGCGGGCCGGCCGCC
>JANONH010000064.1:0-4399 GCA_031420735.1 Methylibium sp. | reverse complement strand
TCAAGGCCTAATACGCTGTAGCTAGATCAGATCGACCGCTCGGCGAAGGCGCTCCGCCGTGGCCACCAGGCCGTTGCGCTCCATAGCCGCCGCAAACTCCTCGGCTGTGTAGGCCGGATTTCGCTTGCGGGCGCGCATGGCCTTGAACGCCCCAAGCGCCGGGTAAAGGTCGAGATCGAGCTGCGCGACGATGAAGTCGTCTGGATGAAGTGCAATCAGCCCGTAGACTTCGAGAACCGAGGCCGGAAAATCCTTCAGGTTCGTCGTGACAATGCAGTCCGCATGGCCAGCGATCGCGGCAGCAAGCACATGCACGTCGTTCGGGTCGGGCAGCGTCAGGGAGGGCGCGAGCGCCTCCCATCCTTCGGCTTTGACCTCCCAGTCGATGACTGCGTCCCGCATCTCGTCGCGCCTGGTGGTGAAGCGACCTGCGAGCTCCGGGTGACGCCGCTCGGCTACGGCCAGCCACTCAGCCTCGACTGCCACGGTCCATTTCGCCGCAAACAGGCCGGCAACCGCCAGACTGACCAGTGCGTCGGACGTCGCGATCGGGAACAGCACGCACGCGTCGAGCACGGCCGTGTAGCGCGCATAGCCCGCCACTTCAGTAGTCCAGGCCCAGCTCGGCCGCGTCGTCGGCCAGCCTCTTTAGTGCTTCCGCCTGGCCCGCCTGCATCTTGTGGCGATACGCCATCAAAGCCTCCGCGGTCACGCGCCGGTGCGAGCCGACCAATCGATAGGGCAACAGCTTCGCTTCCATCTGCTTGATCAGGAACGGCCGGGAGACGTTGAGCAAATGAGCGGCCTCCAGCGTCGAAAGTTCGCGCTCGGCGGGCACCACCGTGACCGTCTGCCCTTCACTCAAGGCGCCCAGCAGCTGGGCGATCAGCCGCAGCGAGTTCGGCGGCAGCGACACCGCCGGAAGCTCGCCGTCCTCGCTCGTGAGCACAATCTCGGCGGCTTTGGAGCGGTCCAGCGACTCCATGATGCAGCGCTGCGCGACGCGTGCCATTTCTTGCTCGTGTTCGGTCATGGGGGCAGGGACGGGCCCCATGGTTCTTTCAGTCGTTGCCATGCCAGACTCCTGCAGGGTTGGACGTCTTTTTGACGCTCTGTGAATATCGACACTTTAGCGAATAAGTGAAACAAGTGCAGCAAGAGCAATAAATGCCGTTGCGCTGCTCTCGTCGTTCCCCGCTCACCAAGCACGAACGCGCACATATCGTTCTTTCGTCGGTTCACCGACACCAAGGGCCCACAGTGCGAAGTAGTCGTCCGCAGACGGTGTTTCATGGAGGCGGGCGTCCTTGAAACAACCCTCCCATCGCCCCAAGGACCGGCTACACCCAGCCTTTCCAACTCATCGATCCACAGCGGCACATGACAGTGTGGACACATGACGAGCAACGGCCGATCTGGATGCATGGGAGCCTGTCGTTTTCCGTCAGTCCAGTGCGTGGTGTTGGCGGTTGTGAGCCCGCGCCAATACTCGCGGCCTTGCGCCACTCGCGGGTCGCTCCGTCCCGCAGTGGCCAGGTCGCCCGTCGACAGGCACGGTCTACAGTCAGCTTCGCTTCGTACTCAAAACTAGCGTGTTGAAGGTTGACAGGCAATAGCGCCCAACCGCCTCAATGCTGACGGTCGCTTGCCCGCGAGCGCGCAGCCTGCGAGCACGTCGCAGTGTTGCTGCCGCCTCGGCACGGGATAGGTCCCACGGCAGGACTTCGCGACCATTGAAAGCGCTCCAGTTGTCCGGGAGCGACGCGACCGGCATCGGCTTGTATGTGGAATTCATTCGCAGTTCTCCATCCCTTGCTGTGGGTCCACCGCCGCGAACCCGCATTCTGATTCCGTGTGATTTGACGGCCGTATTCCAGCGTGTTCATCACGCCCACCGTGGACAAACCACCCAGCGCTTGGCCTCCAGGATGGCCAGGCCGTGGCGAAAGCGTCGCTCGTCCTTGGGCTCGGCCAGGGCCGCGGCCTTGGCGCGCGCGCTCTCGAACAGCAGGACGTCGGGCACGTCTTCGCGCCGCTTGCCCGACAGCTTGACTTGCGGCAGGTAATCGTCGCGCCAGCCCAGCGCCGCCAGCACGCGCTCGATCACGAGTTGTTCGGTCTGGGCTTCGTTGAGCGCGGTGTCGGCGCCGAGCGCGGCGAATATTTCCGCGAGCGTGCGGGTGAAGGCGGCCAGCTCCGCTTCACCGAGCATCTGCCACGGCGGCGTCTCCCGAATGCCGCGCAGCAGGAAGTCCTGGGTAAATAACTGTCCTTGCATGGCGGGGCGTTTCGAGGCTGGCGGCAGTGTAGCCAGGGGCCTTGCCGCTTCAGGCACATTTCACCCCGAGCGCCACCCGGCGGCGCGCCACGGCAAAGGGCATGGTCATGTTCGAAGGCTACGAGACGCGACGCGCGGCGGTGGGCGACACCGAACTCTTCGTGCGCAGCGGCGGCCAGCGGGGCGGCCCGCCCTTGCTGCTGCTGCACGGCTACCCCCAGACCCACGCCATGTGGCAGCGGGTCGCGCAGCGGCTGGCCGATCGCTACTTTCTCGTCATGCCCGACCTGCGCGGCTACGGCCGTTCGGCCAAGCCCGAGGGCGCCCCCGACCACGCCAACTACAGCAAGCGCGCCATGGCCGCCGACATGCTGGCCTTGATGCGCTCGCTCGGCCATGAGCGCTTTTTCGTGACCGGCCACGACCGCGGTGCCCGCGTCGCGCACCGCCTCGCGCTCGACCATCCGGGGGCGGTGGCCAAGCTGTGCGTGATCGACATCGTGCCCACGCTCACCATGTACGAGCGCACCGACATGGCGTTCGCCTCAGCCTACTACCACTGGTTCTACCTGATCCAGCCGCGGCCCCTGCCCGAGCACCAGATCGGCGCGGACCCGAAGTTCTACCTGCACTGGAAGCTCTCGGGCTGGGGCAGCAAAAACCTCGCCTTCATCGAGCCCGAGGCGCTGGCCGACTACGAAGCGGGCTTCTGCACACCCGAGGGCGTGCATGCCAGCTGCGAGGACTACCGCGCCTCGGCCTCCATCGACCTGGAGCACGACCGCGCTTCGCGTGCGGCCGGCCACAAGGTCGCCTGCGACCTGCGGGTGCTTTGGGGCGAGCGCGGCGTGGTCGCCCGCCTGTTCGACCCGCTGGCCGATTGGCAAGACGCCTGCAGCGGCCGGGTCGACGGGCGCGCACTGGCGGCCGGGCACTTTCTCGCTGAAGAGCTGCCCGAGGCGACGGCCGACGAGTTGGCGGCATTCTTTGCGGGCTGATGCGAGGCGCTGCGGTGACCCACCGCGCCGACCCCGGATCGCGGGCCGCTCGACGGTGCCCGCCGCGCAAAATCGCGGTAGTCTGTCCCGAGAGCGCCCGAGCGGCGCTGGTTTGCCAAGGAGCCCGCGTGCTGAAGGTCTATCTGGTCGAAGACGACCCCCTGGTGTCGCAGCACGTGCGCGACACGCTCAATGCGGCACCGGGCATGCGCTGCGTCGGCCACGCGGCGCGGCTGGGCGTGGCACGCATCGAGCTGCCGCAATGCCGCCCCGACGTGCTGCTCTCCGACCTGGGCCTGCCCGACGGCGACGGCACCGAACTCATCGACGAGCTGAGCCGTGCGCCGGCTTGCGAAGGTGTCTGGCATCCGCACATCCTCGTCTTCTCCGTGTTCGGCGACGAAACCCGCGTGATCAAGGCCATCGAGGCCGGTGCCGACGGCTATTTCCTCAAGGGCTGCAGCGCCGACGAGTTGGTGCGCGCCGTGCAACAGGCCGCTCGCGGCGAATCGCCCATCTCGCCGGCGATCGCCCGGCACCTGCTCAAGCGTTTTAGGGACGAGGGCTTTAACGATTCCGGCTTTCACGACACGGCCTTTCGGGACAGCGGCCCCGGCAGCGTCAGCGGCATCATGGACCTGAGCGAGCCGCGTGCGCGCGACCACGACATCACCGCGCATGAAATCGACGTCCTGCGCCTCGTGGCTCAGGGCTACGTGGGCGAAGAAATCGCCGAGCGCGTGGGCCGCACTGCGGCGGCGGTGGCCGTTGCCGTGCGCAACGTCTACCGCAAGCTGCAGTTCGGTCACCGGGCGCGCTCGGTGGGGTCGGCGGGGCCGGCGCCCTCGCGCCCCCCCTGGGACTGAGCTGGCGCCCCGGCTCTGCGCTGGCCCCGCTCCTGCCCGGCGGCGGCGCCAGCGCAGAGCCCACCGGCGAGCGCCCCCGGCGCAACCGCTGTTGGTGCCGCAGACGCTGCTGCGCGGCGGCCGGGGCCTGGCCAGCATGCAGCGCCGCGCCGAGGCGCTGGGCGCCCAAAGAGCACCGGCCCGCAGCAAAAAGGCGGGTGCATCACGCTGCTGCTGCCGACGCGCGCCTGAGCCCGCGCACGCGGCTTCAGGCGCGC
>JANONH010000063.1:0-1671 GCA_031420735.1 Methylibium sp. | reverse complement strand
CTGCTGGAGGCCGACTCCGCGGGCGGCGCGGCTCAAACCGGGCTGCGTCTGCGCGGCGTCGTGCTCGCCTCGGGCGAGGAGCTGCGCAGCGACCATGTCGTGCTCGCGCTCGGCCACAGCGCGCGCGACAGCTTCGAGATGCTGCACCGCCGCGGCGTGGCGATGCAGGCCAAGGCCTTCTCCATCGGCTTTCGTATCGAGCATCCGCAAAGCCTCATCGACAGGGCGCGCTTCGGCGCCCACGCCGGCCACCCGGCGCTCGGCGCGGCCGACTACAAGCTGGTGCATCACGCCAGCAACGGCCGCGCGGTCTACAGTTTTTGCATGTGCCCCGGCGGCACCGTGGTCGCCGCCACGTCCGAGATCGGGCGCGTGGTGACCAATGGCATGAGCCAGTATTCGCGCAACGAACGCAACGCCAACGCCGGCATCGTGGTCGCCATTGCGCCCGACGACTACCGCCAGGACGGCCTGGCGCGCGGCGCCGGCCATGCCGTGAGCCCGCTCGACGGCATGGCGTTTCAGCGCCAGTGGGAGTCGCGCGCTTTCGTCATGGGCGGCGGGGGCTATGTGGCGCCTGGCCAGCGAGTGGGAGATTTCATCAAGGGCCAGCGCAGCAGCGCCTTCGGTGCCGTACTGCCTTCTTACACGCCGGGCGTGCGGCCGACCGACTTGGCCGAACGCGACGAACACGGCCACGCCAGCCTGCCCGACTACGCGCTCGAAGCCATCCGCGAGGCGCTGCCGGCCTTCGAGCGCCGCATCAAGGGCTATTGCCTGCCCGACGCCGTGCTCACCGGCGTGGAGACGCGCACCTCCTCGCCGCTGCGAGTGCTGCGCGGCCCGGACTTCCAGAGCGTGAACGTGCGCGGCCTCTACCCCGCGGGCGAAGGCGCGGGCTATGCCGGGGGCATCATGTCGGCCGGCGTCGACGGCATCGAGGTGGCCGAAGCCCTGGGGGCCGACCTGCTCGGCCTCGGCCGACCGGCTTAGGGCCGCCGACATTTCATGCCGGCCCGGTGCGTGGCACGCCGGTTGCCCCGAATCCAGCGAGAGCGCCGTCCTTTGGCGGCCCGCAGGAGCGAACGCCATGGACGAAGACAGCCTCAACATCAGCATCCGCAAATTCTTGAAGATGGTGGGCGTGAGCTCGCAGCGCGAGATCGAACAGGCGGTGGCCCGCGCCCGCACTGAGGCCTCGATCCGCGGTGACGAAGCCCTGCCCGCGAAGATGACGCTCGAGGTGCCCGGCCTGAAGCTCAGCGTGACCTTCGACGGCGAAATCAAGCTGGTGTAAGAGCGCCCGGCGGCACCGGCTCGGCTTCGGTGTTGCCCGCGCTCGCGCCAGCGGCCGAGCCGGGTATGGTGCGGCCATGCAAGCGCTCACCTGCCTGATGCACCGTCTGCTCGCCCTGGCCGCCCTGGGCGTCGCCTCTGCGCTTATCGCGGGCTGCGGCTCCGCTCCGAAATCGGGCCCGGCCGCCCCGCTGCCACGGCCCGCCGTCGCCGGCACTGTGCCGCCAGACCCCGTGCGCCTGCCCGATGCCGAGCCGCGCGTCGAGCCGATCCGCCAGGGCGGGCCGAACAAGCCCTACGAAGTGCTCGGCCGCGCCTATTCGCCCGAAACGCGCGACCTGCCGATGCGCGAGAAGGGCCTCGCGTCGTGGTACG
>JANONH010000062.1:0-5252 GCA_031420735.1 Methylibium sp. | reverse complement strand
GCCGCGCGTGTAGGCCACGACGTCGACCTCAGAGAGCGCCTTGCCGGCTTCGGCAAGCACCTGGCGGGTGAGCGGCAGCACGCGCCGGACATGGTCGCGCGAGGCCAGCTCGGGGACGACGCCGCCGTAGTCGGCATGCATGGCGACCTGGCTGTAGAGGGCCTGGGCCAGCAGGCGGGGCCTTGGCCCCGAGCCTTCAACCAGCGCCACGCCGGTTTCGTCGCACGACGACTCGAATCCCAAGATCAACATAGAAGGCAGTGTAGACAAGCGACAGCTCTGCCTATTTGCCACACTTGCCCCACTAATTTCATCTCGTCTCACGGCGCTTGTGGGGAAATACACGAAGCAATGGCCGAAGTGCCTTTCATTCTTTACATACGCTGGATACCCTGGACGAAGAGATGCGGCTCTCGCCGTGAAGCACGGGGCCTGGGAACAGCGAATGAAACACTACAAGCTCACCAGGTGGCCGGAACTCGAGGCACCGTTTCACCGTACCGCCTACCGGCGCATGCTGCACCAGATGTCGCAGCGCTACGTGTCTGTACAGCAGTTGGTGCACGAAAGCGGGCTCGCACGCGCAGCGGTGGTGCAGTTCATCGACACCCTGTCCGAGCGCGAGCTGCTTACCGAGTGCGAACAGGCCGAGCCGCCGTCGGGGTTCGGCAGCCTGCGTCCGGTGGCATGGTTTCGCCGGACCTTCAGCGGCGCCCCCGAGAACGTCTGATCCGCGCTTTAAACGGCGCGCTGCCGGCTCGATAGCCCGGGCCGCACCGCCCCGCGGGCAAGCGGGCGCCAAGAAGCCCGCGCCACTTCGTGCCTGCGCTCGTGAGCGGCGTGCATAAAAAGCCTGCCCCGCCAACAGCGGCCGGGCCGCTGGCGCGGTCCTTGCACGCGGTGGGCGGCATGCATCCTTCCCAGGCGCTCCGTATCGTCGTGGTCGGCCCCGAATCGCTGGTCGCCGAACGGGGCGACGAAGACGCGCACGGCGCTGCCGAGCGCTCGCGGCAGCTGCGCATCGGCTTGCTGAGCGGCGGCTACAACATTGTGGCGGTGCTGCCGGCCGATGCCTTCCTGCCGGCGCGCATCAGTCAGATCCAGCCCGACATGATCATCATCGACGCCCAGAGCGACTCGCGCGACACGCTCGAGCACGTGGTCATGGTCACGCGCGACGAGCGCCGCGCGATCGTGCTGTTCACCGAAGACGCCGACACCAGCCAGGTGGGTGAGGCCATCGCGGCCGGCGTCACTGCCTACGTGGTGGCCGGTCTCGCCACCGATCGCATCAAACCGGTGCTCGACGTGGCGATGGCGCGCTTTCGACACGAGCAGGCGCTGCGCCGCGAACTCGACGACGCCCGCACCCGCCTGGGCGAGCGCAAGCTCATCGAGCGCGCCAAGGGGCTGCTGATGCGCAGCCAGAAGCTCGGTGAGGACGAAGCCTATGCGCGCCTGCGCAAGACCGCCATGGACCGTGGCCTGCGCGTGGCCGAAGTCGCGCAGCGCCTGATCGACATCGCCGACGTGTTGGCATAGAGCTTGCGAATAGAGCCGCGGGGGTCAACGGCGATCCCCACCGCGGTGCAGCCTGGTTCTGCACCGCACCAGACGATGGCGTCTTCACCATGGCAGCAAACCGCGGCCATGCGTCAAGGCGCCTTTTTCTTTGTCCGCAGTGCGGATGTCGGCTTTGGGAGGGATTAATGCCATGCAAAACCACGACGAATCGAACGACCCCAACGTGGGTCGTCGCAGCATGCTGAAGACGGCCGCAGTCGCTGCCGTGACCCTGCCGGGACTGGCCAGCGCCGTCTGGGCGGGCGGCTCCGACAAACCGGAAAAGCAGGAGGTGCGCATCGGCTTCATTCCGCTCACAGACTGCGCCTCCGTCGTCATGGCCTCGGTGCTCGGCTTCGACAAGAAATACGGCATCAAGATCGTGCCCACCAAGGAAGCTTCCTGGGCCGCCGTGCGCGACAAACTGGTCAACGGTGAACTCGACATGGCGCACGTGCTCTACGGCCTGATTTACGGCGTGCACATGGGTGTGGGCGGCATGAAGAAAGACATGGCCGTGCTCATGACGCTCAACAACAACGGGCAGGCCATCACCTTGTCGAAGAAGCTTGCCGACAAGGGCGCGACCGACGGCGCCTCGCTGGCCAAGCTCATGCAAAGCGACAAGCGCGAGTACACCTTCGCGCAGACCTTCCCCACCGGCACGCACGCCATGTGGCTCTACTACTGGCTCGCGACCTACGGCATCAACCCGATGAAGGACGCCAATGTCATCACCGTGCCGCCGCCGCAGATGGTGGCCAATATGCGCGTGGGCAACATGGACGGCTACTGCGTGGGCGAGCCCTGGGGCCACCGCGCCATCGCCGACGGCATCGGCATCAACGGCGTGACCACGCAAGACATCTGGAAGGACCACCCCGAAAAGGTGCTCGGCACCACCGGCGAGTTCGCAGACAAATACCCCAACACGGCGCGCGCCGTCGTCATGGCCGTGCTCGAAGCGAGCCGCTGGATCGACAGCGGCCTGCAGAACAAGAACAAGATGGCCGAGACGGTGGCCGACAAGGCCTACGTCAACACCTCGGTGGACGTGATCAACCAGCGCATCCTCGGGCGCTACCAAAACGGCTTGGGCAAGACCTGGGACGACCCGAACTACATGAAGTTCTTCAACGACGGGGCGGTCAACTTCCCCTACTTGAGCGACGGCATGTGGTTCCTCACCCAGCACAAGCGCTGGGGCCTGCTCAAGGAGCACCCGGACTACCTGGCGGTGGCACAGAAGATCAATCGCGTGGCGCTCTACAAGGAGGCCGCCACCGCCGTAAAGGTGAACCTGCCGGCGTCGCCCATGCGCAGCAGCAAGCTCATCGATGGCGTGCTCTGGGACGGCAAGAACCCAGAGGCCTACGCCTCGGGTTTCGCCGTCAAGGTATGAAGCGGTTTCAAGCGGGAGAGAGAGCATGGTGAGTGCAGTGTTCCACCCAAGCCATCGCGCGGCGCCGGCCGCAGAGTCGAGCCCGGCCGCACGGGCGGCGCCTCAAACCGCGGCCCCGCGCAGCGCGACGAAAGCCAGGCCGGTGGTGGCCAGGCTGCCGATCGACTGGCGCGGCCTTGCGCTGCGTGTGCTGCCACCGGTGTTCGGAGTGGCCGTGCTGCTGGGCATCTGGGGCTTGCTCACCATGAACGGCGGTGCCTTTCCCACGCCGCGGGCGACCGGCACTGAGATGGTGCGGCTGTTCTCGGACCCGTTCTACAGCAACGGCCCCAACGACCAGGGCCTGGGTTGGAACGTGCTGTTCTCGCTGCAGCGCGTCGCGCTGGGCTTTGGCCTGGCGGCGCTGGTGGGCATACCGCTGGGCTTTCTGATCGGGCGTTTCACGGTGCTCGACAACATGGTCTCGCCGATCATCAGCCTGCTGCGGCCGGTGTCGCCGCTGGCGTGGCTGCCGATCGGCCTGCTGGTGTTCAAGTCGGCCAACCCGGCGGCCATCTGGACCATCTTCATCTGCTCGATCTGGCCGATGGTGATCAACACGGCCGTCGGCGTGCAGCGCGTGCCGCAGGACTACCTTAACGTGGCGCGCGTGCTGGCGCTCAGCGAATGGCAGGTGATCACGCGCATCCTGTTCCCCGCGGTGCTGCCCTACATGCTCACCGGGGTGCGCCTCTCGGTGGGCACGGCCTGGCTGGTCATCGTGGCCGCCGAGATGCTCACCGGCGGGGTGGGCATCGGCTTCTGGGTGTGGGACGAATGGAACAACATGAACGTCGCCCACATCCTGATCGCCATCTTCGTGATCGGCATCGTCGGGCTGCTGCTCGAGCAGGCGCTCATGCTGCTGGCGCGACGCTTCAGCTTCGACAACTAAAGGGGAGCCCGACATGCATCCATTCATCGAGATCCAGCACGCCGAGATGCACTTCAACAGCCGAAAGGGGCGTTTCCACGCGCTGCGCGACATCGGGCTCACGGTCGAGCGCGGCGAGTTCGTGACGCTCATCGGCCACTCGGGTTGCGGCAAGTCGACCTTGCTCAATTTGCTGGCCGGTCTGCTGTTGCCGACTTCCGGCGTGCTGCTGTGCGACGGCCGGGAGATCGCAGCGCCGGGCCCGGAGCGCGCGGTGGTGTTCCAGAACCATTCGCTGCTGCCGTGGCTGAGCTGTCACGACAACGTGCACCTTGGCGTGGAGCGCGTCTTCGGCGCCCGGGAATCCAAGGCGCACCTGCACGAGCGCACCGACGCGGCGCTCGCTCTCGTGGGCATGACGCATGCGAGCGCCAAGCGCCCGCATGAAATCTCCGGCGGCATGAAGCAGCGCGTCGGCATTGCCCGGGCCCTGGCCATCGAGCCCAAGGTGCTGCTGCTCGATGAGCCCTTCGGCGCCCTGGACGCCCTGACGCGCGCCCGGCTGCAAGACGAGTTGATCGCCATCGTCGAGCGCACGGGCAGCACGGTCGTCATGGTCACGCACGACGTTGACGAAGCGGTGCTGCTGTCGGACCGCGTCGTCATGATGACCAACGGCCCGGCCGCCACCATCGGCGAGATCCTCGAGGTCAAGCTGGCTCGCCCGCGCGACCGCGTCGCCCTGGCCGAAGACCCGGTCTATGTGCACTGCCGCAAACAGGTGCTCGACTTTCTCTACACGCGCCACGCGCACGTCGAGGCCGCTGCAGCCTGAGCGTCCGCCCGGGCGGTTTTTTTTGGGGCACGCACATGCACGGTGCGCTTGAAGTCGAGTGCCAAAGCCGCGTTCAGGCGCGCCGGTGCGCCCAGGTCCAGAGCGCAAGACCGGCTGCGACCATGGGCACGCACAGCCACTGCCCCATGCTCAAGTTGAGTGCCAGCAAGCCCAGGAAGGTGTCGGGTTCTCTGAAGAATTCGGCGGTGAAGCGCAGCACGCCGTAGCCCACCAGGAACGCGCCCGAGACCTTGCCCCAGGTTGGCTGGCCGCGTGCCCCGAGATAGGCGCTGGGCCGAGCGCCGTACCACCACAACACGACAAAGAGCAGCAGCCCTTCAAGCAAGAACTGGTAGAGCGGCGAAGGATGCCGTGCCAAGGTCGTGCCCGACTGCGGATAGACCATCGCCCAGGGCAGCGACGGGTCGGCCGCCCTGCCCCACAGCTCGCCGTTGATGAAGTTGCCGATGCGCCCGCTGGCCAGGCCGGTGGGCACGCACGGGGCGATGAGGTCCGTCACTTCCATCCAGCGGCGTTTT
>JANONH010000061.1:0-4008 GCA_031420735.1 Methylibium sp. | reverse complement strand
GTGCCGGCCAACGAATTGATCGGCCTCGCGCCGGGCGAAGTCTTCGTGCACCGCAACGTCGCCAACGTGGTGGTGCACTCCGACCTCAACTGCCTGTCGACGCTGCAGTACGCGATCGACGTGCTGAAGGTGGCGCATGTCATCGTTGTCGGCCACTCGGGCTGCGGCGGCGTGGCGGCGGTCATGCACGACCGCCGCGCCGGCATCGTCGACAACTGGCTGCGCCACGTGCAGGACGTGCGCAACTGCTACCAAGCCTGGCTCGACGGCGTGGCGCCCGAGCGCCGCGTCGACGCGCTGTGCGAGCTCAACGTGGTGGAGCAGGCGACCAATGTCTGCCGCACCACCGTCGTGCAAGACGCTTGGGAGCGCGGCCAAGGCCTGTGCGTCCATGGCTGGTGCTACGGCCTGAAGGACGGTCTCATGCAGCCGCTCGACATGACGGCGAGCGGCCCGGGCGAGGTGGCCAAGGCGCACGACGCCGCCATTGCCGCGGTCAAGCGCCGCTACGACTCGCCCGAGCCGCGCCGGCCATGACGTCGCGCGCACCGTCGCTGCAGATTCTGGCCGACCCGCGTGCGCTCGACATCGCGCTGGCCTTGCTTCAGGGCTTCGATCGCCACTACACCCTGTTTCGCCAGACCAGTGCCGACGCCAAGCAGCGCTTCGAGCAGGCCGACTGGCACGGCCAGCAGCGCGCCCAGGCGCAGCGCATCGAGTTCTACGACAAGCGCGTCGAAGAAGCCGCCGAACGCCTGGAGCGCGACTTCCTGGCCAGCATGCTCTCGCGCGAAACTTGGGCGCAGGTCAAGCTCTACTACATCGGCCTCCTGATCGAGCACCACCAGCCGGAGTTGGCGGAGACCTTTTTCAACTCGGTCACCACCAAGATCCTGCACCGCAGCTATTTCAAGAACGACTTCATCTTCGTGCGGCCCGCCGTCAGCACCGAGTACATCGAGAACGACGAGCCGGCCGCAACACCCACCTACCGCGCCTACTACCCCAGCCGCGAGAACCTGCGCGAGACGCTGGTGCGCATCGTCTGCAACTACCGGCTCGAGCGCCCCTTCGAAGATCTCGAGCGCGACGTCGAGTTCGTGGTGCGCGCGCTGCAGCAGCAACTCGGCGATGTAAAGCTGCGTGCCAACTTCCAGATTCAGGCGCTGTCGAGCTTGTTCTACCGCAACAAGGGCGCCTACATCGTGGGCAAGTACATCAACGGCTTTCACGAAACGCCGTTCGCGCTGCCCATCTTGCACAGCTCCGGCGAGCAGCTCATCATCGATGCGGTGCTGTTCGGCGAAGACGAACTGCTGCTGCTGTTCAGTTTTGCGCGCGCCTACTTCATGGTCGAGATGGAGGTGCCCTCGGCCTATGTGCAGTTTCTGCGCTCGCTCATGCCGAGGAAGCCGCGCTGGGAAATCTACAACGCCCTGGGCTTGCAGAAGCAGGGCAAGAACGTCTTCTACCGCGAATTCCTCTATCACCTGCGCCACTCGAGCGACCACTTTCGCATCGCCCCGGGCATCAAGGGCATGGTGATGCTGGTGTTCGACCTGCCGAGCTTTCCCTTCGTCTTCAAGGTGATCAAGGACTTCTATCCGCCGCAAAAAGACACCTCGCGCGAGCTGATCCAGAGCAAATACCTGCTGGTGAAGAGTCACGACCGCGTCGGGCGCATGGCCGACACGCTGGAATACAGCAATGTGGCCTTTCCGATGGCGCGCTTCGAGGAGGAACTGCTGGCCGAGTTGAGGCATTTCTGCCCGAGCCTGCTCGAGGAGGAGGACGAGAGCCTGGTCATCAAGCACGTCTACATCGAGCGGCGCATGGTGCCGCTCAATATTTACCTGCAGGAAGCCAGCCCCGAGCAACTCGGCCACGCCGTCATCGAGTACGGCAATGCCATCAAAGACCTGGTCTCGGCCAACATCTTCCCCGGCGACATGCTCTGGAAGAACTTCGGCATCACGCGCAACGGCAAGATCGTGTTCTACGACTACGACGAGATCGAATACCTCACCGACTGCAACTTCCGCAAGGTCCCCGAAGCGCACAACGAGGAAGAGGAGATGTCGGCCGACGTTTGGTATTCGGTCGGCCCGAAAGACGTGTTCCCCGAAACCTTCGCGCCCTTCCTGCTTGGCAACCCGGCCGTGCGCAAGGTTTTCATGGAGCACCACGCCGACCTGCTCGACGCCGCTTTCTGGCAGGGCCACAAGGACCGCATCCTCGCGGGCCATGTGCACGACGTTTTCCCCTATGACCGCCACAAGCGTTTTCGCCGCCGCGGCGGGCCGGGCTTCAGCAGCTTCGAGTCGAGCGACGCCGCCCTGCTCGCGGCCGCCTCCACCGAGGCCCAGCTCGGCCAAAATCCGATCTGAGCCGGCGCCCCGCCACCCGCTGCAACGCCGGCTCGACCGCAGGAGATCCATCATGGCTCGACACAGCGACCCCATCGTCATCGTCTCGGCCGCCCGCACGCCCATTGGCGGCCTGCTCGGCGAGCTCTCTCCGCTCGCCGCGGGGGAGCTGGGCGCCGTGGCGGTGGGCGCCGCCGTCGAGCGCGCCGGCTTGCCGGGCGACGGCGTCGACGAAGTGTTGCTCGGCAACTGCCTCATGGCCGGGCAGGGCCAGGCCCCCGCGCGCCAGGCTCTGCGCCGCGCGGGCCTGCCCGATTCGGTGGGTGCGGTGACTCTGTCCAAAATGTGCGGCTCGGGCATGCGCGCGATCATGTTCGGCCACGACATGCTGGTCGCCGGTTCGGCCGCCGCGGTGGTGGCCGGCGGTATGGAAAGCATGAGCAACGCGCCGCACCTCGTGTTCGCGCGCAAGGGCGTCAAGTACGGCAGTGCCGCGCTTCAGGACCACATGGCACTTGACGGGCTGGAAGACGCCTACGAGCGCCTGCCCGGCGGCGCCGGCAAGTCGATGGGCGTGTTCGCCGAAGCCTGCGTTGCCAAGTACGGCTTCACCCGCGAGGCCATGGATGCGTATGCGGTCGTCTCCACCGAGCGCGCCATGCTGGCCAACAAGGACGGCAGCTTCGACTGGGAGCTGGCGCCAGTTTCCGTGCCGGGCAAGGCCGGCGTGGTGCAGGTCGCGAAGGACGAACAGCCGTTCAAGGCCCGGCTCGACAAGATCGCCAGCCTGAAGCCGGCATTCGTGGCGGGCGGAACCATCACCGCCGCCACTTCGTCGTCCATCTCCGACGGCGCGGCCGCGCTGGTGCTGATGCGGGAATCCAGCGCGCGGGAACGAGGCTTGCTGCCAATTGCCCGTATCGCGGCGCACGCGGTGCATGCGCAGGCTCCGGCGTGGTTTGCCACTGCGCCCGCCGGTGCGATCGGCAAGGTACTTTCGCAAGCTGGCTGGAGCGTAGGTCAAGTGGATTTATGGGAGATCAACGAAGCATTCGCGGTGGTCGCCATGGCGGCCATGGCCGACTTCGGGCTTGCGCACGACAAGGTCAACGTCCACGGCGGCGCCTGCGCGCTCGGCCACCCCATCGGCGCCTCGGGCGCGCGCATCGTCGTCACCTTGTTGGGGGCGATGCGCAGGCGGGGTCTGAGCAAGGGCGTGGCGGCCCTGTGCATCGGCGGCGGCGAGGCGACCGCGCTGGCTGTGGAGCTGGCCTGATGCGCCGCTGCACGCTCGCCCACGCTGCGTGGGCGCCCCAATGAACGCCACTTCCGCCGCGGCGCGCGCGCTGCCGGGTCGGGTCGGGCAAGCCATCGAGCGCATCGACCGCTACACCCGCGAGGACATCGAGGGCTTTGCTGCCGCCTGCCACGACAGCAACCCGCTGCACCGATCGGACCGGGCGCAGCGCTCGCGTTTCGGTGAGGTGATCGCCAGTGGCGAGCAAACGAGTTCGATGCTGCTCGGCTTGGCGATCTCGCACTTCGCCCGACCGCGCGACGAGCCCGAAAGCGAAGTGCTGGTGCTGCATGTGAATTTCGCCTTCAGCGGGCCGGTGTTTGCCAGCGAGGACATCCAGCTGCG
>JANONH010000060.1:0-2408 GCA_031420735.1 Methylibium sp. | reverse complement strand
CAGGCACCTTTCAAGGAACTCACTGAACCGAGCCTTCGCGTCTTGTACGGGCCAAGAATGCATAGCGTCACCTCTAACTGACTAGTATGCTGACCAGTTTAGCGCTTGACAAGAATTCGGTCTAAGCCTTTATGTCGAACGTGTGTGCCGTGCATCGCACGAAGCCCGCCCGCTGGGTGCAAGTCGGCGCAACTGTCGGGGGTCGCGGCGCGGACGCTTCAAGATTGGAGCGTGTCGCCCGTTCGCGTCGTCCTGCTGCCAATCTTGCTAGATTTGCCGCCGCCGTTGAGCATGTTTGCAAGCCGTACGGCTGCACTGCGGTGAGGTTGCGGCACTGATCATGCCCGTCGCGCCAAGCTCAGGCTTGTGTCCGCTGTGCGGCGAGTCAAACCAATGCGCCATTGCATGTGCAACCGGTATTGGGTCGCCGTGCTGGTGCTCGCAGTTGTCGTTTGCTCCAGAATTGCTGGCGTCCGTTCCGGTCGGCGCACAGGGCAAAGTCTGCGTTTGTCAGCGGTGCGCCACCGCATCTGCGAGTAAGCGAGCGGTGTTGCCCAGCCCCTGCATCTGACCATGACGCGTCAGAATCACGCGCTAAATTCCGTCTGGGCGGCGCGACAGAAGCTCAGTCGGCCGCCGCCGGCTTCCTTGCCCTCTGTGCGCAAGCGTCGGCTTACTTCTGGCTCAGGATCCAGGCCACGAGTTGCTTGGCTTCGGCGTCGTTGACTTGCGGATTGGCTGGCATGGGGACCTGGCCCCACACGCCCGAGCCGCCCTTGACCATCTTGATGGTCAGCGCGGCGGGGGCTTCCTTGTCGGCCGAGTACTTGGCGGCCACGTCTTTGAATGAGGGGCCGACGACTTTCTTGTCGAGCGCGTGGCAGCCCATGCAATTCTTTTTTTGTGCAAGTTCGGGGTTGGCGAAGACCGGAGCCGACAGCAAGGCGCCAACGATTACCGGCAGCAGGCCGTGAAGCTTCATGTCAGTCTTTCGGGGTGGTTGAACGAGGGTTACAGTGACCCAACGCATTGTAGGTAGGCGGCGTTGACGCGCCGCAAGGCGCAGGCGGCACCCCGTCGGGGTGGCTGAGGCTGTAGGGCCGGAGGAGGATTCGATGCTGTTCGTAATCGCTGGCGTGCTGCTCGCCGCTTTAAAACTGCTCGAGGTTTCGCCCGTGGTCGGCTGGCCGTGGTGGGGTGTGCTCGCGCCCTTCGCTGCGGCGGTCGCCTGGTGGGCCTTCGCCGACAAATCGGGCCTGACGCAACGGCGCGCCATGGACAAGATGGACGAAAAGAAAGTCGCGCGCCGCCGCAAGGCGCTGGAGGCCCTGGGCTTGGACCACCGAGCTTTCGACAAGGAACAAAAGCGCGTCGCCTCGTTCAAGGCCTCGCGGCAGCGGCTGATGGACAAAGTCGAAGGCAAGCGCGAGGCCAAGCGCACCGAGCAGCGTGAATCCGTCTTGCGCAGCCGTTTCGACTCTGCTCACTCGAGCCAGCAACACGACAAAGACACGAAGAAAACGCTCGACACCAACAAGTAGTGCTGGCAGAGGCGCCGGCCAACGTCGCCTCTTACTTAGTTCTTGTCGAGCACGGCGCCGCTGCTGGCGCTCGAGGCGTTCTTGGCGAACTTGGCCAACACGCCGCGTGTGTAGCGCGCCGCCGGGGCACGCCATGCGGCGCGCCGGCGGGCGAGCTCGTCGTCGCTCACGTGGAGATGCAGGCTCAGGGTGTGGGCGTCGATGGTGATGGAGTCGCCTTCGTGCACCAACGCAATTGCGCCGCCGGCCGCGGCTTCGGGCGCGACGTGGCCCACCACCATGCCCCAGGTCCCGCCGGAAAAGCGCCCGTCGGTGACCAGGCCAACCGACTCGCCCAGACCCTGGCCGATGAGCGCGCCGGTCGGCGCCAGCATTTCGGGCATGCCGGGTCCGCCCACCGGGCCCAGGTAGCGCAGCACCATGACGTCGCCCGCGACGATTTGCTTGGCCATGATGGCGGCCAGGGCCGACTGCTCGTCTTCGAACACGCGCGCCGGGCCGGTGATGACCGGGTTTTTCAGGCCCGTGATCTTGGCCACGCAGCCTTCGGGGGCGAGGTTGCCGCGCAGGATGGCGAGGTGCCCGCTGGCGTACATCGGGCGCTCGATGGGGCGGATCACGTCTTGGTCGCCGCGTGGGGCGTCGGGAATGTCCGCCAGGTTCTCGGCGACGGTCTTGCCAGTGATGGTGAGGCAGTCACCGTGCAGCAGGCCGGCGACGAGCAAGGTCTTCATCACCTGCGGAATGCCACCGGCTCGGTGCAGGTCGATGGCGAGGTATTTGCCGCTCGGCTTCAAGTCGCACAGCACCGGCACGCGCTGGCGCACGCGCTCGAAGTCGTCGATGCTCCATTCGACCTCGGCCGCG
>JANONH010000059.1:0-2087 GCA_031420735.1 Methylibium sp. | reverse complement strand
CCGTAGGCGTAGTGGCCGTGCTGGTAGCGCTTTAAGCGCAACCACAGGTAGGGCAGGCAGAAGTAGAGCGCGCCGAGCAGGAGCAGGGGCAAGGCCATGGCCGCAGCACTCGGCGCCGCGTCGGGCACCGCCGCGAATGCGCCGCCCACGGCGACCAAGGCCAGAAACGCTGGCGCCATGACCCAGTAGGCTTCGGGCGCGGTGGCCGTGAAGCGAAAGCGCATGCCGCGCCAGCTGGTGTTGGCGAGTCGGAACTGCATCGAGGCCCGCCACAGCGCCGGCCACAGGCCCGCGAGCAGCAAGAGGGCGACACCCTGCGCCAGCGGCGAGAAGTGTCCGGCCAAGCTATAGGCGCCGAGCATCAGGCCCACCAGCAGCGTGCCGCGCAGCATCTGCCGCGGCTGGCCATGGAAGTCGAACGCGTGGCCTGCCACCTGCGTGTGGGTGTGGAAGTAGCGCAGGCGGCGCACCTTGGCCCACGGGTGGTAGAGGCCGAGCGTGAGCAGCGTCAACAGCAGGTTGACGATCCAGATGCGAAAGTATTCGCTGCCCGAACCGTGGAAGCTGACCGCGTGCTGGCGCACGATGGGCTGCGGGGCCAGTGAGCGCTCGCTGGTGGAGGCCCGCTCCACGCTGCGCGCGACAAAAAGCGGCAAGGTGCCGCCGACGACCGAGCCGGTACCGACCATGAACTATTCCCCCTCGTGAACCTTGGAGCACTGTAGATGAGGAGTCGGCAGCCGCGCGACGGAGCCGGCACGAAAGCGCCGACTCCGTCGCGCAGGTGCCGACTGCGCGCGGTTTTTGCAACGGTCCCGAACGACGCTTTCCATAGAATCGCGTCAACCTTTCCCCAGCAGTCCACTTCATGAAACTCATCGGCTCGCTCGCCAGTCCGTTCGTGCGCAAGGTACGCATCGTGATGGCCGAGAAAAAGCTCGACTACCAGTTCGTGCTCGCCGACGTGTGGGCCGACGAAAACCTTGTCAACGAGTCCAACCCGCTCGGCAAGGTGCCGTGTCTCGTCATGGAGGGCGGCGAGGCGGTGTTCGACTCGCGCGTCATCGTCGAATACCTCGACATGCTCTCGCCGGTGGGCCGGCTCATCCCGGCCGGCGGGCGCGAGCGCATCGAGGTGCGCACCTGGGAGGCGCTCGCCGACGGCCTGCTCGACGCCGCCGTGCTGGCGCGCCTGGAGCGCTGCTGGGCCGGCCGCAGCGAGGCCGAGCGCAGCTCGGCATGGGAAGACCGGCAGATGAAGAAGGTGCGCGCCTGCCTGTTGGCCATGAGCCAGGGCCTGGGTGATCGAGCTTGGTGCGCCGGCAACCATTTCACGCTGGGCGACATCGCGCTTGGTTGCTCGCTGGCTTGGCTTGAGTTCCGCTTCCCGGCGGTGGAGTGGCGCAGCACCTACCCCAACCTCGGCCGGCTAACCGACAAGCTCGCCCAGCGCGCCACCTTCGCAGACACCGCGCCGCGCGCCTGAAGCCGCGTGCGCGGGCTCAGGCCCGCGCCGGCAGCAGGAGGATGACGCCCCGGCCTTCTTGCTGCGGGCCGGTGCTCTTTGGGCGCTCAGCGCCGTGGCGCCAGCTCAGGATCGACTTCGTGACTGTTTGGTGGGAGCACAGGCGCGGGCGGGCGCCCGTCGGCGCTTCACTGCGGCTCAGGCGTGGCCCTGCAGGCCACGCCCCTGTGCTTCTCGGTCGCGTGGCCGCGGCGCACAACTCACTTCGCTCGCTGCTGCTCGCTGCGTTCAAACAAGCGCGCCGAGTTTGTTCACGAAGCGCGCTGCGCGCGCAGGCCACGCGCCCTGCGATGCTCGGCGCCGCAGAGGCGCGCCGCCGGGCACCCGCCCGGCCCCGGCTTTGCCCGCGCAGACGCTCGCAAATGCCGACCGTCGCGCCCGGTTGGCTTTGGTTTTGTCTACACCCTCTCAGTCCCAGGCCGGACGCGAGGGCGTCGGCCCCGCCGAGCGCGCCCGGTGACCGAACTGCAGCTTGCGGTAGACGTTGCGCACGGCAACGGCCACCGCCGCCGCAGTGCGGCCCACGCGCTCGGCGATTTCTTCGCCCACGTAGCCCTGAGCC